>RFQS01000110.1 GCA_009924885.1 Pseudomonadota bacterium
CCGCACGCTAAAACTATACTCGAACTCCTGAAAATACCTACACCACAGGATCTTACTCTGCTCTCAGAGTTTTAATACCTAGCTTTAAATTCACTCCATTTACTGCATTTCTTGAAATGTAGTGCTTTTTCACATGGCAGCAAACCCTGAAATGCCCACTCCAAAGCCTTCTTTTATGTATATACTGTCAAACTCGGGAACACGGTTTAAGTTTTATAAATGTGAAAAGAGAGTAGGAATAAAACCCTACTCTCTTTTTTTATGTTGTTGAGTAATTCTAATTTCTGAGTTTTTGTCTTTCTCGGGCTTTAAACTTATATCTTTAAAACCTAGAATTCTCTAAAACCCTGTCGGCACCCCAATATTCACCAGCTGGAATTAATTCTATAAGTGAGAAAAGCATTTTTCTTAATTTACCTATATTTTCATTAAATACTCCCATGACGGCAGCGTGACTAACAGGTTCGCAATCAGCGACTACGCCACTGTCATAATCTGTTACTAAAGAAATATTTACACAAGCCATGCCAGCTTCCCTTACTAGATGAGCTTCAGGGTATTGAGTCATATTTATAATGTCCCAGTTCATTTTAGTGAACCACTCAGACTCAGCTCTACTACTGAATCTTGGACCATTAATAACTACTACTGTACCTTTTTCATGAATCTCTATGTTATTTGCTCTACCAGCTTGTATCGCGAGTTGTCTTAATTCTTCAGTATAAGGATAAGCTGGACTTACGTGGGTTACTATAGGACCATCGAAAAAGGTATCGATTCTGCCATTGGTTCTGTCTACCCATTGATCAGCTATAACAAAAGAGCCAGGGGCTATGTGTCTCTGTAGGCTTCCTACAGCACAGGGACAGATAACGGAACTCACTCCGAGTTTCTTCATTGCTGTTACATTCGCCCTATAATTAATTTTATGAGGGGGAATACCATGTTCTCTGCCATGACGAGGGAGAAAGGCGACTTTCTTGCCAGCATATTCACCTAAAAAAACTTTGTCTGAGCAGGGACCATACTCTGTTTCTACATTAATGGGTGTGACGTTATCTAAAAAAGAGTAAAGACCACTACCGCCAAAAATACCTATATCAGCTTTATATTTAGTTTCCATGAACAGTATTATATACCTGCTGGTTTAGATATTCTACAAAAACATGGGACTGCTCGCAATCTCCTGTGGAGTTAGCTTCTTAAAATCAACTATCGTAAGGATATTGAAGAAGAGTTTTAAATAGCTCTATCTAGATAGAGTCTTCGATCTTCTACATATAACTATATAGTGCTAAGAGGAATGTATTCAGCAAGTGGCGCAATGAAAATGAATGCTTTAGAGCAACAGATTCTATCGGATAATCTTGCAAATATTAATACCACTGGATTTAAAGGAGAGAAGATTTCTTTTAGAAGCGTTAATCCGAATTTGGTTAGAGGCGATGATAATAAGATAGTGGGGAGTATGGTCGCTGGCGTAAATGTACACTCTACTCATAATAATTTTTCTCAGGGTTCTTTACGTTTAACAAATAATCCATTAGATGTAGCCATTACGGGTGAAGGTTTGTTCGCAGTAGAAACACCATCTGCTGATATACAATACACTCGTAATGGACATTTCAGCGTAGATAAAGATGGTTTTATGACTAATGCTCACGGCGACAAGCTTTTAGACCAAGGGCTTTCTCCGATAGTACTAGATATGAGAAATACTTCTGATATAAGTATTAAAAAAGATGGCAGCATACTTGCTGATGGCGAGTCTGTGACGAGGCTTACGACATTTAAGTTTCCACAAGGTGCTGGTATTTTACGTTTGGCAGGTGATAAGTTTGATTTGAGTGATGATGGCATGGTTATGCAACAAGTTGTAGGTGATTCATTTCATCAGGGTTTTTTAGAGGAATCGAATGTTAATGCAGTTAAATCTTCGACAGATATGATTAAAGTTATGCGTCATTATGAGGCAAATCAGCGTTCTTTAAGGACACAGGCTGATACTTTAAGGCTTTTAATTGATGTGGGAAAAATTTAAAAATTCCTAGAGGCTCTCTTAATTGGTGTTTAACATAATTAAGGGGCGAAGTTTAAAGCTACAATAGAAGGAATGTCTAACTATTTAAAAGCGATTTTTGCTGGTGGTTGTTTCTGGTGTACAGAAAGTACTTTCGCTAAAGTTTCTGGTGTTATCGAAGTTCTACCAGGATATATTGGTGATGAAGCCTATAATGCTAATTATGATGCAGTTTCTACCGGTAGAACTAAACATTACGAAGCTATAGAAGTCAGTTATGATCCTGATAAGATAAGCTATGAGCAGCTTTTAGAAGTTTTTTGGCGGGAAATAGATCCTACTGATCCAGATGGACAGTTCGCAGATAAGGGGCCTCAGTATAAATCAGCGATTTTTTATGTTACAGAAGAGGAAAGACTTTTAGCAGAAGCATCGAAGAAAGCTTTAGAAGAGTCTAAAAGATTTTCTAAGCCTATAGTTACTGAAATACTCTTAGCAAAAGAATTTTATGTAGCAGAAACTTATCACTGTAGATATTATGAAAAAAATTCACAGCATTATAAAATCTACAGAAAAGGCTCTGGTAGAGAGGATTTTCTAAAGCGAGCTTGGGGAGAGGATGTTCTTCTTTCTTAGAAAGTCTAATACGGTAGGTAAGGCTCTGAGAAAAGATATTAAAACACTTAAGTAAACGATAGGTTCTACTATATTAAAATCTAGCAGAGGATTAGGAATAAATTTAGATAAATAAAGTGGACTCCAAGCTAGTCCTGTAAACATTAAGACTTTAAGCACGCCAGAGACAGCACGCATAAACCGACTACCCCTTAAAAAACTATCCCCAAGCGGTTTGTCATCTTTAAAACTTAAGCTATCGACTATTATTCCGCGTAATAAAAAGAAGTAAAAAACCCAAACAGCAAGGCTCTTAAAGATAAAAGCGAAATATAGCATAAACAGTAGTTCTACGGCTCTATCACAGTAAATATCTAATTTAGCTCCTAATGGACTTTCTTGTTTCATGCTTCTTGCGATAAACCCGTCTAACCCATCCAAAGCGATAATGGCAAGTATCATTAAAGAAAAGCACAGGGTGTCATTTTCAGTTTTATTGGAGTAAAGAAAGAAATAACAGCTTAAAGGAGCTAGTGGGACTCTCAGTAGGCTTATTAAATTAGCTAGGGTGAAGAACATTAAATAATCACGAAATTAAATCAGGTCTAAGCTTAGTCGCCTCATTTAAATAGATATGTTTAACTTCTGCTTGTGAGACTGGAAGATTACACTGAATCAGTATTCTAATGCAGAGCGGTAGCATTCCTGTAATTTCAGGTTCTTGCGAAGTAAAGAAAGGAACGTGTTTCCAATTCATTCCCTGCCTAATAGCTGAAGAAGCGTTCAGAGAGCGAATATCTGAAGTCATAGTTAGGAAAATCATAACGAGATCTTCTTCTTTTTCTATATTATTTTTATGAAGAATGGTTTGAACCATTTCTAAGCAAGCAGATTTTATCTGTTCAGGATTATCCTGTGCTACAGTAGTGGCTCCACGAATGGCGACTAGGCTCATGTAGATTAAGTTTAATATATTTAGCTTCTTTTATTCTGGTTTTAAAACTAAAAACTCAGCGATTAGAGCATTAAAATCTTCAGCGTAGTCGTTGTAAGCACTGACGAAGCCGATAGTATGTTTGCTGCCGAAAAACTGCTCCATTGCTTCATTGAAATATAAATCATTAAAATCACTGTATTCTGTACTGAGGATAACGTCTAAAGTTTCCTCGAAGGCTTGTGGGTCGAAGTCCAGTAATTTGCTTCTAAATGTATAAAATTCATTAACAGCATTTTGAATATATTCCTTAGATAGCTGAATATCAGCATTACTTCTTAAAGCGGCGACTTTACTTTGGCTTTCTATGGATGAACCTATCATTTGATTAATTCGCCCTCTTACATAAAGATCTTTAAGAGATAGAATTTCTATACAGTATTCTTGTAGTTTTTTGCCTCTCATACTAACTTTATATTCGTTATATTTATTTGACTTTAACTACAGAAAAGGTATTAGTTCATTTGCTAATATAGCTTAAATGGAGACTAAGGCAATACATAAGTCCCCTTGGGGTACTTGGGAAGTACTAGAGGATTCTGAGCTTTATAAAGTTAAGAAAATAAGAATCGATCCCTTACAGAGATTGAGTTATCAGAAGCATTTTAAAAGAGAAGAAAACTGGTTCGTTGTGGAAGGTACAGCAGAGGTTACAGTGGATGGGGTAGATAAAATCCTCCACGTGGGTGATTTTATTCATATACCGCAAGAAGCATTACATCGAATTAAAAATATTAGTGAAGTGGAAACATTGGTTTTTATTGAGATTCAGCGTGGTACTTACTTTGGTGAGGATGACATAGTTAGAATTACTGATGATTATGGGCGTTCATAAAGGGTATAATCTCTTTTATGGCAGAAAAAAAAGGTAATTTCTTCTTTACATCAGAGTCCGTTAGCGAGGGGCATCCTGATAAAATTTGTGATCAAATATCTGATGCAGTTTTAGATGCGATTCTAGCAAAAGACTCTAAGTCTCGTGTTGCTTGTGAAACTTTTTGTACGACAGGGCTTGTAATAGTTGGTGGAGAAATTACGACTTCTTGCTATGCGCCAGTAAATGAGATAGCTAGAAATAAAATTAGAGAGATAGGTTACACAGGTAAGTCTAGTGGTGGCTTTGATGCTGATACTTGTGCTGTGATGGTAACTCTAGATCAGCAGTCAGCTGATATTTCCGCTGGTGTAGATAATTCTATAGAGGTTCGTGACGGGGAGTCTTCTGAAAAGAGTGTAGGAGCTGGTGATCAAGGTCTTATGTTCGGTTTTGCTTCTAATGAGACAGAGGAGTATATGCCTATCGCTATTACTTTGGCTCACGAGATTATGAAAAAATTAGCTGATGTTCGCAAGAATCATTCAGAGGTTACTTATCTTAGACCAGATTCTAAATCACAGGTTACAGTTGAGTACAGGGATGGAGTGGCTGCAAGGATAGATACTATAGTAGTTTCTACTCAGCATGATCCAGTGGTTAGAGGTGAAGAAGATAATAAGAAAGTTCAAGAGATTATCGCAAAAGATATTCAGAAATATGTTTTAGATGAAATTATTTCTAAATCACCGATTAAGACAGATGCTAATACTACTTATTTCTTCAATCCATCTGGTAGATTTGTCGTGGGTGGGCCGCAGGGTGATGCAGGGCTTACTGGCAGAAAAATTATTGTTGATACCTATGGTGGTTATGCAAGACATGGTGGTGGAGCTTTTTCTGGTAAAGATCCGACTAAGGTAGATAGGTCAGCGGCTTATGCAGCAAGACATGCGGCGAAGAATATCGTAGCTGCGGGTATCGCTGATCAGTGTGAAATTCAGATCTCTTATGCTATTGGCGTGGCTAATCCTACAAGTATCTATGTGAATACTTTTGGAACTAGTGAATATTCTGATGAAGTGATTATTGGGTTAGTTCAAAAGGTATTCGATTTTAGACCACAGAAGATAATCGAGAATTTTAACTTACAGAATCTACCGAAAGAGCGTGGCGGAAGATTCTATCAGGATGTGGCTAAATATGGTCATTTTGGTAGAAAAGATTTAGATTTACCTTGGGAAAACTTAGATAAAGTCGAGGACTTGAAGAAAGTTTTAGCTCAAGACTTTAATCTTTCTTTATCAAATATGCTCTAAATTATTTATAGCGTCTTTTAACTCACCATTCATTTTTACTATACGGCCAGGAACCCCTACTACTGTGCTATATGCTGGTATATCTTTAATTACTACAGAGTTTGCACCGACTTGAACATAATCTCCGATACTAATGTTTCCAAGTATTTTAGCTCCAGCTCCTACTATGATATTAGAGCCGAGAGTAGGATGCCTCTTCTCTTTTTTAGTGGAAACGCCTCCTAGTGTGACTCCTTGATAGATAGTTACATTATCACCGATTATAGTCGTCTCACCAATTACTACACCAGAGCCATGGTCGATAAAAAAAGCTTTTCCTATCTGCGCGGCTGGGTGTATTTCTATCCCAGTAAGAATTTTAGTAATATGAGCAGAAACTCTGATAAAGAATTTTAAAGAAGGTCTAGCGAAACTGAGTAAGCCTAGATTTTTTATCCATAGTTTATGAAGAAACCTATGGGCTGTGATGGCATGAAAACCAGAATAGCAGAAGAAGATCTCTAAGACTGAATTACAGGCAGGGTCTTTTTTATAGATATTCTCTATCTCTTCTCTTAAGGTTCCCAGCATAATTGCTTAGATTATAGCTAAAACTAGAAATTACTGCATTAAGCGGCAAAATAAGCGGCAAAATAAAAAGGAAACGGGGCATGATAGATAAACGGACAATTTACGCAATGGAGCCGATGCTACCTTCAAAATTAGATAAAGAACTTGAGGATTTGGCTTTTAAGCTTATTTCGAGATCTAATATACTGACAAATCAATTGCATAAAATTACGCTAGAGACTATAGGAGACCTAGTAAGGTCTATGAATTGTTATTACAGTAATTTAATAGAAGGTCATAATACTCACCCTGTTGATATAGAGAGGGCTTTAAATGGTGATTATTCCCAGAATATTGAAAAAAGAAATTTACAGTTAGAAGCCTTTGCTCATATAGAAGTGCAGCGCTTAATCGATAATAATTTTTTAGAAGATACTCATCTTGGCACTGTTGCCAAAGGTGCAAGTATTATATCTGCTGATTATCTAAGTCTTATCCACAGGCACTTCTATGAGCGATTGCCGAAAGAACTTCAGTGGGTAGAAGATCCTAAGACGAAGAAAAAGTTAAAAGTAAATCCAGGTAAATTTAGACAGCGAGATGTTCAGGTTGGTTCTCATGTTGGGACTGTTGTCAAACGTGCAAGTTCAAGGCTGAGGAGGACGAATGACCGCAGTGCACTAGGTGTGCATGAGGATCATGAGGACGACGAAAACGCAGAAATTGGAGTTTGGCAACAGTCCCATGACTCAAAATCTACTAGTTTTAATAGTTTCCTATATGCATGATCTTTTGGAACTAAATTCTCTAAAAGCTCCGAATGAAAATCTAATTGAAGAGACTCGTTGGTAAACATATCTTCACCTATTTTATCATCAAAACCTACTCCTGCAAAGACTCTTAATGCAAATGCCTATCGGTATTTACTCGTTAGGATTGGCAACAGTCCCATAAAGGCATTATTGATATTATTTTGATGTTTATAATATAAAAACGATGCTTAAAACCAAAGAAATAATTATCTGCACTACTAATCAAGGCAAGGTAGCTGAATTTCAAGAAATTTTTGATAATTTAATGCAGGTTAATGCTGATTTAGCTTTAGGTTTAAAAAAGCAGAATTTTAGTAGAGATAGTTTTAAAACCCTTGCACATAGAAAAAGCCGATGCCGTGCAAACAGGTATTCGTATGGGAAAAATGCTCTTCGATCGGTCGCACCCTGACTACCACAAAATGACGGTGGTGAATACCGTGTTGGGGGATTATTTTGGAAGCCGATTGATGTCCAA
>RFQS01000012.1 GCA_009924885.1 Pseudomonadota bacterium
TATATTTGCTCATTGTTTTAGGTTACTTTTTGCTATTGAAACCTATATACAATGAGCTTTTTCTTCTTAATTTAACTTCAGGCTAGATTCTAGGAATTTTGGGGGATGTCTTAATCACAGCTCTATTTGTGGTATAAATAGAGAGTATTTATTGCCTGAAATACTTTCCACGATGTCAGATAGCAAGACAGATATAAAATCTCTAGAAATAACTTCAGAAACCACCACCAGAGGGGCTGATATCGCTAAGTTTATGCCTTTAGTGGAGATGATCGCAAGGAAGGAATTCGGTTCTAAGCGATATCAGAATATTTTTTCTTTCGATGAATTGGTCAACACTGGTTTAATAGCTGTTCATAATCTCATAGAACAGGCTAAGACTAAAGTAGATACTAAATATAATTCTAGCTATATTGCACAGTCAGTGAAATGGGCTATCACCGATGAATTAAGAAAACGTCAGTCTTGGTATGGAGTGAAAAGAACGGCTCCGTCGGCGGAAGAGGCAGATGCAAGTAAGCCAAAGAAAGAGTTTGACGAAACTGAAACAACTGAGATTAAGACCTTAGATGATGCTCGTAAAGCAGTTTTTGAAGTTATTATGTCTGTTGAAAGCATGGAGGAAGATTTAGGTTTCTCTCCAGCTGCTGATTCTCAAGATCACTTAGATAGGTTAGAGCTTTTAGCTATTAAACAGAGTTTGGCAAAATCTATAACTAAGCTACCAGATAATCTGAGGCAAGTTGTTAACATGAGATTTTACGAAAATTATTCAGGAAATGAAGTCGCAGAGAAATTAGGAGTGACTCCTTCGCGTGTATCTCATATGATTAAAGAGGCTGTAAAGAAACTAAAAGTTTCCATGATAGCTGAAGGTTATAACGACTAGTTCCAGATAGTCATTAAATAAGGAATAAGAAATAAGGCTAGGATATTACTGATCATTACGGCAATAGATATTTTGTCGGTATTGAGCTTTAAGCTAGAAGCGATTACGATTGCATTAGCTGGAATAGGTGTCAGAGATAAAAGCATTAAAACCTTATAGGTAAAGCTGTTGAAAATCTGGAATGTATGCTGATCAATAATGATAAAACCATAGGTTAGGAGAGGAAAGAGTATGAATTTAGAAAAAAGGCTGAGTAGTAAAAATATACTTGTGTCTTTGTCTAGTTTAATCTTCTTTATTTGGGCTAATCCTAGTCCTACTATTAACATGCCTAAAATACTGTAGGCACCAGTGAAATTATCTGTGATTCTGAAAATGCCTTTAGCAAAGGCGTTTAAATTATTTACATCAATGTAATCTTTGAGCCAGAAGGCAAGAGCGACAGCGTAAAGATTGGGTACTAGTAGGGTTTTTTTAAGGCTTTGATTGAAACTATGTTTTCCATTCGCTGTGATAAAGAACCCAGCAGAGTTTTGGAAAATAATTATTCCAAGCATGCCCATGATTAGCGTTCCTAGGGCTTGTTCACCGAAAATAGCTAAGCCAACGGGTAATCCGAAGTAACCCATATTGCCAGAACTGGCACAGAGAGCTAAAAGGTTTTTATTGAAATTTTTCCATAGTAGGGAACCTACTCCTAGAGCCAGTAAGGCAAGTATGCAGCAAATTAAAAATACTACCAAGGCAATATTTAAGCTAGATAGAGGAATTCTGTCTTTGATAATGCCATTGAAAAACACTATTGGTGCAACTACATACATAATCATTAAAGATATACTTTTTCTCTCTATCTCTAGAAAACGACCAGCGATATAACCAAGTAGGATAACTAGATACAGAGGTAGTATTTTGAAAAGTATGTTTTGGAATGGAGCTAATTCAAGCATTTTTCATGGAATCTTTTAATAAGTTTCTTGTAACGATTACTTTCCTATTGTATTATTTATGCTTGTGCCGAGACCTAAAAAAATCATTCTCGCAAATCCACGAGGCTTTTGTGCAGGTGTAGATAGAGCTATCGAGATTGTAGATATTGCTTTAAAGCTTTACCCTGCTCCAATTTACGTAAGGCATGAGATTGTTCATAATCATCACGTCGTTAATGATTTTAAAGACAGGGGAGTCATTTTCATTGAGGAATTAGATGAAGTGCCAGATTCAGCTAAGTTGATTTTTTCTGCTCATGGTACTGACCCTGCTGTTATAGAAAAAGCTAAAGCTAGAGGTATTCATTTTATTGATGCGGTTTGTCCACTTGTGACTAAAGTTCATAAAGAAATTTTAAAAGCAGTATCTTTAAACAAGAAAATAATTTATATAGGACATCGTGGTCATCAAGAAGTCGTAGGAGCGATGGGCTATGCGAAGGAGGATATCTTTCTGGTAGAGGATTTACTTGATGTAGAAAAACTTAAGTCTTCGATTAATAAAGATGAGGAGCTGATCTTAGCGACACAAACAACCTTATCTTTAGATGATACGAAGCTGCTGGTTGATACTCTTCAAGCATATTTTACTAAGATTGAGTTCCCGAAGGCTGATGATATTTGTTATGCTACTCAAAATAGACAGGACGCTGTCAAGGAGCTTATTCGCCACTGTGATCATTTACTAGTTATAGGCAGTAAAAATTCATCGAATACTCTTAGATTAGTTGAGCTTGCTCAAAAGCATTCAATACCAGCTAATTTAGTTTCAGATCCAGAACAATTTGATTTAGTGGCAATGATTCCTGATTTGGAGAATAAGGTTATTGGTATAAGCTCTGGTGCCTCTGCACCAGAGAGGCTTATTGATATTTTAGTATCTAAATTATTGGGAGACCCACTGTATCAAAATTCTAGGGATTTTAATAATAGTGATTATGCTAAGAATTCGCTTGTTGAAGTTTTAAGTGTAATAGAGGAGAAGACCTATTTTAAGCTGCCAGCTGATTTGCAGCTTAGCTAGAGGATAAGAATAATGCCTTTTTTTCCCATAACTTTTCTGTTAGTGATTTCAAGCCTTGCTTTAATTTATGCAAAATTTCCACAGATTTTTCCTTGTGATCCTTTTTTGATAGATAGTTCTCAGATACTTGCTTCACCAAGCTTTCTACATCTTGCTGGTACAGATGCTCTCGGTCGAGATTTGTTCACGAGATTAATTTTAGGTGCTCAAACTAGCCTTATGATAGCTTTCTTGACGGCGATTATTGCTTTATTTATAGGTGTTTTGATCGCAGTAGCTGCTGCTTATATTGGCGGTTGGGTGGATTCTTTAATTCTCAGGTTTATTGATTTAATTTATTCATTACCAGATTTATTAATCTTAAGTATCATTGGATTATGTTTTTCTCGTTCTAGTACTGCGATTGTAATAGGTCTTGCCTGTATTAATTGGATGGAGATAGCTAGAATTACTCGGGCTGAATTACTTAAATTAAAAAAAGAAGAATTTATTCTTGCAAGTAAATTAATAGGCTTAAGCCACCAGCAGATTATTATTAAGCATTTGTTGCCTAATGTTTCATCATTAATTCTTGTATCACTGGGGTTTACTTTGCCGCGCGCGATACTCTCTGAAAGTACACTTAGCTTCATTGGTTTAGGCTTATCACCACCAAACACCAGCTGGGGTACTTTAGCTGGTGACGCTTTTCAGTATTTAAGAACAGATCCTCACCTACTCTTTTTTCCAGCTATTTTAATATTTTTGACGAGCTTCTCTTTCAATAAAATTTCAGAATCTTTCTTTAAGGGTCCACTGAAAAATACTTAATAAATTAGCATTTTTCGATAAAAAGATTCAAAGGACTTGATCAACTCCAGTTTAGAAGAATATTGTAGAGATTTTTAATTAAATCTTTCGTATAAGTTCCTTGGTAAATATTGCCAGTGAAAAGACCGTTAATTTGTCGAATAATATCCTTTTCAGTTTGATCAATTTTATCAAAATTATTCATAATGTTAGGAAATTTACTCGTCATTGTATGCCTCAATTTCTCTGGTGGAGCGTCTGCTATATTAAGACGACTTTTAATAAAAGTTAGCCTCATTCTTGTTAAAAACTCATCAATCTCTTTACCCATAGGGCTTTTTTTATTTTCTTCATTGAGTTCAATGTTCATTGATAAATATACATCTTCACGAATCTTTTCATATTGAGTTCTGCTATCAAGGCTGTTCTCCAAGCCATTCGGTAATTTACCGATTAAGCCAGACTTGTGTAGTGTCTGAGAAAGAAAGGTAAGATTTCTTGCGTGCTCTTTAAGTTGAGAGCCTATATCTTTAAATCCGTTGGCTAAGACTACTTCTATTTCATCTAGTCTTGAGTGGATTTTCTCAAGAGTTGTGATTGATTCTGAATTCATGTTTGCTATTCTGCCTTTTACCTATAATAGCCAAATATCCATACACCTCAGTCTTATGTAGCCATTCAAATGAATGACTTATATATTATCTCCATTATTTAAAACAAGATAATATCCCGAGATGGATACAAAGCCCCCCAATAGTGTTATCATTTTAACTAGGTTATGTTAAGAATTGATAAACGTTCTTATAGATCTAATCAGGGTCTAACTTTAGTCGAATTGATGGTGGTAGTTATTATCATCGGTATCTTAGCTACCATAGCTATACCTAATTTGATGGAGGCTCAAGATAAGGCCAAGAATGCTCAGATAATAGCTTCTGTTCAGGCTCTCGCTTCTAATATACAAATTTCTTCTGTTGATACAGGTGGAATCATTCCAGAATCATCTTTTGATCTAGATGAATTAGGAACTACCAAAAAGATTATTAATCCTTTTACGAAAGAACCTGTTGAGCTTATCGATGGAATAGTTGATCCAGAGCAGGATCCACCTGGAACTCTTGGCTATGAGCCTAATGTCACATTAGCTAAGCCCTTTAGAGCTGCTCTGGATGAGGCACCAGAGTTAGAACCGATGATGGGTGCTTTTGTAGTGACAGGTATCGGCATAGTGAAAGGGAAACCTAGTATAGTAGTAGCTTTAGATAATGGTTAAGACAGAAGATAATATAGAGAGTTCTAATTTACGTGAACAGAGATTAAGTAAATTAGAAAAAATAGAGCAGAGTGGTATAGATCCATATCCTTATGAGTTTCAGAGATCTCACACTTCTGAGCAGTTACGTGAGAAATTTTCAGCACTTCCTGATGGTGAAAAAAGTGATTTTATTGCTACTGCTTGTGGGCGTGTTCATAATCAAAGAAATGACTGGATGTTTATCGATCTTTATGATGAAGATGGTAAGTTGCAGCTCTTCTCTGACGTCGATACCAGATCAGAAGAGTTAAAATCCTTATTTCATCTTTTAGATAAAGGTGATTATATAGGTGCTACTGGCTTAATTCGTAGAACGCCTCGTGGTGAGCTTACTTTAGATGTTCAGTCAGTGACTGTTCTTGCGAAGAGTTTACAGCCATTACCCGAAATTATTGAAGGTAAAAGACGTAGGCTTGGTATCGCAGATGTGGAAACTAGATATAGACAGAGATATATAGACCTTATTGTGAATCCTGAATCTAAAGAACGCCTGAGAAAGCGTGCTTTGATGATACATGAAATTAGAAATTTTCTAAATAATCAAGGTTTTATTGAGATAGAGACACCGATTCTTGGTACTGAGGCTGGAGGTGCAGCAGCGAAGCCATTCGTAACTCATCATAATGCTCTCGGCATGGATATGTACTTAAGAATAGCGACTGAATTACATTTGAAAAGACTGTCGGTGGGCGGTTTTGAGCGAGTCTATGAGATAGGTCGTATCTTCAGGAATGAAGGTATTAGTATTAAACATAATCCAGAGTTTACTAGTATTGAGCTCTATCAGGCTTATACAGATGTCTTCGGCATGATGGATTTAACTGAGAATCTTTTGAGACATGTTTGTTTAAAAATAGTAGGGAAATTAGATTTCGAATATCAAGGCGAGCCTATTAATTTTACAGAACCTTTTCAGAGAATATCGATGCAGGATGCTGTTGAGAAAGTTACAGGTAAACGCCTTTCAGGTATTGCCTTAAATGATGCATTTGAGGAGCACGTGGAAGCTACTTTAATTCAGCCTACTTTTATTTATGATTATCCTTTAGAAATTTCTCCTTTAGCTAAAAAACATCGTGATCCAGAATTACGTGCTCAGGGCTTTGTGGAGAGATTTGAGCTGTTTATTTATGGCAGAGAGACTGCGAATGCTTTCTCTGAACTTACCGATCCTCGTGATCAAAGAGAGAGATTCCTAGAACAAGCTAAGCAAAAAGAAGCTGGTAATGAAGAGGCACATGTCTTTGATGCAGATTTTATTACCGCTCTTGAATATGGTTTGCCACCTACTGGTGGTATGGGTTTAGGCATAGATAGACTGGCGATGTTTTTAACCGATGCTGCTTCTATAAGAGATGTTATAGCCTTTCCTACGATGAAGCCTTTGCATTAGACTCTCTGAGGATTTATCCTTTTCATAAAATTTATGATGATAACTCAATTACCTAAATACTTTGGCAAATTTGGGGGACAGTTCGTTCCAGAGACTTTAATGCCAGCTTTAGAAGAATTCGAGGCAGCTTTTTTAAAGTATGCTGATGCTGATGAATTCAAGTCTGAGCTTAGCTTTTACTTGACTGATTATGTAGGTCGGGCTACGCCACTATATTTCGCATCTAGATTAACTCAGTATTATGGCAAGGCGAAAATTTATTTAAAGCGAGAAGATTTAAACCATACTGGGGCACATAAAATTAATAATGCTATCGCTCAAGCTCTCTTAGCTAAAAGGATTGGTAAGACTAAGGTTATCGCTGAAACTGGAGCGGGACAGCATGGAGTGGCGACGGCTACCGCTTGCGCTCTGCTTGGGCTTGAGTGTAAAGTCTTTATGGGAGCTGAGGATATAAAACGCCAGGCACCAAATGTAAAACGGATGAAATTACTGGGTGCTGAAGTGATTCCCGTAACGGCTGGAACTGCGACCCTGAAGGATGCGACATCTGAAGCCATTAGATACTGGGTGACGAATGTTTCAGATACTCACTATATTATAGGTAGCGCAGTAGGCCCTCATCCTTACCCGACTATAGTTAGAAATTTTCAACGTATCATCGGTGATGAAGCGAAAGCACAGATATTAGAGAAAGAAAATCGGCTACCAGACTATGTTTTAGCTTGTGTGGGAGGCGGCTCTAATGCGATTGGAATTTTTTATCCTTTCGTTGAGGAAAAGCTTAAAGGTAAGAAAATTTCTTTAATCGGTGTAGAAGCTGCTGGGAAAGGGATAGATACAGCTCTGCACTCTGCGACCATGGTTCAAGGTAAACCAGGTGTTTTACATGGTTCTTTAAGTTATTTATTGCAAGACGAATTTGGGCAGATTCAAGAAGCTCATAGTGTCTCTGCTGGATTAGATTACCCTGGAGTTGGGCCAGAACATGCTTACTTTAAAGATGAAAATTTAGTGAATTATGTCGCGGTTACAGATGATGAAGCTTTAAAGGCTTTCCGTCTCGTAGCTAAATTAGAAGGTATTATTCCCGCCCTTGAAACAGCTCATGCTTTTGCTTATTTAGAAACACTGATGCCTAATACCTCTCCAGAAGAGATCCTTATATTAAATCTTTCGGGACGCGGGGATAAGGACTTGGCAGTTTTTGATTAAGCAAAAATGCTATTTTAAGCATTTTTTAGCAGATGCTTAAGAGAGGCGGCTGTGCATTAAGCGATATTGTTTCCCTTTCTTACTTGAATGTGGTAAAAAACTAATATGCAGCCATCTGAAAATTACATAAATAAAAAAACTTTTCTTCGCACGACTATTCTTTTCTCTTTTCTATCTTTATTAACAGCTTTAAATTTAGCCTCAGCTTTTGATATTAAGCAAGCTCCTACTGAGGTGAAGCCACAGGTTGCTCAGTCACAGGCTAAAGCAGCTGTGAGCGTTGAAGCGGCGGCACCACTATCTATGACTCTTAAAAAAACAGCTGTGCAGCAGGGACAGTATTTTGAGGTAGATATTACAGGTGCTGAGAAAAACCCTCTTGTGTGGTTTAATTCAGAGTCTTTTCTAGCTTTTAAAGTAGGAGATAAAGCTTATAAGGCTTTAGTTCCAGTCGAGAATTTAACTAAGCCAGGCGGCTATGTTATTCTTGCAAGGACTGGAGGCTGGGAAGAAAGAATTCCAGTCAAGGTTTTAGATAATCGTAAGCCTATACAGTATATTTATTTAGATCCAGATAAAAGCTCTTTAGAAGCGACTAACAAAGAGATTAATGAGATCAGCAGTGCTTTTAGATTAAAGACTGAAGAAAAATATGCACAGGGTAAATTTTCTTATCCTTCTACAGCAGTTAAATCAAGCCCATTTGGCGTGAAACGCTCTTATAATAAAGGTCCTGTAGATAGCTATCATAAAGGTTTAGACTTCGCTGGTAAAATGGGAAGCCCCGTCTTCGCTCCAGCTGATGGTAAAGTTGCTTTAACTGGTTTAGAGAAAGATGGTTTTCAAGTTCATGGTAATACCATTCTTATAGACCACGGTCATGCACTTAGTTCTATCTATCTTCATTTAAGCAAGATAGATGTGAAGAAAGGTGACATGGTAACTAAGGGGCAGAAGATTGGCGAGGTTGGTCATACTGGCATCTCTACAGGCCCGCATTTGCACTGGGGGACTTATCTTTATGGGACTAGTGTGGATCCGGAGCTTTTTGTTAAATAAATAGGGGGCGGAGGCTATTAAATCATGTTTCGCTACACCCCAAGCCTATAGCTTGGGTCCCCAAGTTTCGCTCTTCATGATTTAAGGGACTGCTCGCAAACTTCAATTCCTGCGTTTTCGTCGTCCTCATGATCCTCATGTACCTTCAGTACACTGCGGTCATTCGTCCTCCTCAGCCTTGAACTTGTACGTTTGCGAGCAGTCCCTTTTTGTGAGCAAATCGGAGCTTCTATCCAAAACTCTCGGCGTATTTGTCTAGTAAAGAGCGAATCATTAGCTGATAAGGTGTATCAAGCTTTTTGGCTTCATGTTTGAAAAAATCTACACTTTTTTTACTTAATGTGAGAGTTACTTTTACATTATCTTCTTTTAAAACTAAATCCTCTGGTCTTGGGAGGAAGTCCTTGATTACTTTTGCATTAATTATTTCGTTAGAATATTTAATTTTTTCTGTTTTCTTTTTCATAAATTTTTTTGCCTTTCCTCCAAAATCCAGCACCAATTATACGAATGGAGTTATCTCTAATAGTGAATCTAACGGTTAATATTCCATGATCTACTTTACCAAAACAAAAATATCTTTTTTCATTTTCGTTACTATGACTAATATCTTCAGCTATTACACGATTGACATCCAAAAACGCTCTCTGTGATTCACAAAAAGAAATGTTGTGGCTTATTTGATTTGCCTTATCTTTTAAATCATCCCATTCAAATTGCATTTAATAAATTATATTGAATGCAAGATAAGCCATGCAAATATATGGTTATTTTACCATCTATTTAAACTGAATTATCTAGGAAGGAAAAGATTATTTTAGCTATACTAACTCGTCGTTGGGTAAACGGTTTTTCCTGTTCTCTTGGTCTCTCTAATAAAGTCTGGATCTATAAAATCTTCTGAATAGTAAGTTTGCGACGGAAAAGCTAAAAGTTGTAGGTAAGGTTCAAAAAGTTTAACTTGTTTCTTGATTCTTAAAGCGTTCGAGCAGACCGATTTATTAATTTCAAGGTCTGGAGAAATAACTGCTATATCAACGTCGCTGAGCTCATTCTCTGTTCCTTTAGCGTAAGAACCAAAAAGAATAATTTCATCAACATTAAAACCCTCAGTTACAGAGGAGATGACTTTATCAATTAGTTCTTTTAACTCTAGTTCAGTTTTTTTTCTAATCACCTAAAAATTCTACCACCCAAGCCAGTCTTAATCAGCAATACCCCCCTCTGATCATCCATGCACACACTCAGAGATATCACATCCTCCTCTTTCTCCCCCGAACGGACGCAGGGTAGTTTATGTACCTTGGAGAACGAGCATGGGGACCCGCACGCAGTGTGGGGCGAGAGAAACAAGGTACATAAACTACCCTGCTAAACCCCTTTTTGGTTTTCCGAATAAACCTTAGCCACCAGCGACATAAGGAAAGTATTCACCAGAAGTGAAGTTCCACCGTAACTAAGGAAAGGCAGTGGTACACCTGTAATTGGCATAAGGCTTAAATTCATACCGATGTTCACGAAGATATGAAAAATAAACATCGAAAAAATGCCGATAGCTAACAGTGAGTGAA
Organism: Pseudomonadota bacterium; assembly: GCA_009924885.1. Taxonomy (GTDB): domain Bacteria; phylum Cyanobacteriota; class Vampirovibrionia; order LMEP-6097; family LMEP-6097; genus LMEP-6097. The sequence goes on from RFQS01000012.1 coordinate 10,242, forward strand.
ATTTATTATCGGAATTTCGGGCTCTCATAATAATCTGAATACAGAGTAGAGCATAAAGAAAAATTACACAGCCAGTGCCAATAAAACCAAGTTCTTCACCAACTAGTGAGAAAATGAAATCGGTATGCTGTTCTGGCACGAAACTGCCTTGAGATAAATCTCCAGATCTAAGTCCAGTACCGATAAATCCACCATTACCAATGGCATAAAGGCTTTGGATGATATGGTAGCCTGCGCCAAGCGGGTCTGAGTAAGGGTCAAGGAATATGGTTAATCTTTTCTGTTGATAATCCTTTAACAGTCCCCAGATCGATGGTCTGTATAAAATCGCCAGAAATTCAACAAAGAGTAACATCATGGTTACTAGAGTCTTAGAGGGTGATGACCAGACTTTATAGTGGAAAATTATTAAGACGGTAAAAAATATCAGAAAAATTAAAGCTGGAACTGTTACGACTAGATCGATATAGGTATTATGATAATCAATAATTTTATAGCCGAGTGATGAACATATGGCACATATGATGGGCGAGCAAATAGTCAAAAGCTGAATTAATTTAGCTCCAGCCCAAAAAAGCATACCAAAAGTTATAGCTATGTAAACGAGTGTAGTACCAAGATCTGGTTGAATTAATACTAATAATGAAGGTAAGGCAATATAAGCAAAAACTTTCACTATATCAAAATAAGTACGAATTTCTTTCTGTGAAAGGATTTTTGCCAAGAAAATAATGAGACAGATTTTTGCAAGTTCACTTGGTTGAACACTAACTGGGCCTATCATTAACCATCTCTGTGAGCCGAGTTGAGTAGTTCCAAAGAATTTAAGTATGATTAAAAGAGCTATGTTAAGCCAATAGATTAGATTTGCACTGCGTTTATAAAATTCAAGGGAGCAAAAATTATAAGTAAAATAAACGACGATTAAACTAATCGGAATATAGATTAACTGTTTTAAGAAAAATTTACCCCCAGCCGAACTAGAAAGAGCAGTTAAGCCAAATACAAGGATTAGGCTGATGTTTATAATTAATAGTCTATCAAGGAGTCTCAAGGTCTAATTATTACAATCTAGCATTATTCAGATATAGTTCCATTATGCTTCAAGTTAATTTAGAAAATTATAAAATGAACCTCGAATTTTGGGAGGCTGCATGGCAAAGGGTCACTAAAGCTGTACACACTCCGCCTAATCTTGAGTATATAAAAAATATAATTCCAGATTTAAAAAAATATCCGATAACCAAAATTCTTGATTTAGCCTGTGGCTCGGGCTGGTTATCTTTTATGTTAGCGGAGGCTGGTTTTAAAGTGCGTGGTGTGGATACTTCAGAGGCGGCGATTAAGCTTGCGAAGAAGGGAAATGCAGTGAATGTAGATGAGGACGACGAAAACGCCGAAATTGAAGTTGTGGAGCAGTGCCTAGATGTGGAATTTTATTGTGCAGATATACTGGATATGGATTTAACAGAGAAAGATTTTGATTGTGTAATCATGAACGCTTGCCTTGAGCATTTTGATTTAGCTAGTGCCGCTCAATTATTAGCTAATTTAAAAAAGCATTTAAAGCCTAAAGCATATATTTATGGTGTTTTTGATATGGTGGCGACTAGTAATAAGGGTGAGTTTATATGCTTCGATGATGGTACGCGTCAATATTTAGATCCTATGCGAAAAGGTATGTATCTCAGGAACTATTCAGATGAGGACTTAGCAAAATTATTTAGAGAAGCAGGTTTTCAGCAGCTTAGTTATACGACAGTGGATAATGGCAGTCGAGTAGTAGTAGTGGAGAGGCTGCTGCACAGCGTGCAGTAACGCCGAAAATCGGGGCGTGTAGCCGAGCGAACGAGTTCAAGGCTGAGGAGGACGAATGACCGCAGTGTACGGGTAATTTCTAGCGATGCCGAGAATGCGAGCCATGTAGATGGCTCATATTCGAGCAAGCAGAAATACAAGCTTGATTTATCAAGCTTACATGAGGATCATGAGGACGACGAAAACGCAGAAATAGGAGTTCGGTTACACGCCCCTAGAGTTGGTCTGAGGCTAGCCAAGCTACTATAGTCCCCTTAAGCTCTTGCTCCTGATTAAATATTTCTTGGCTTAGCTTTCTGTCACTAGCTTTAGCCATGGCTTGAACTGGTCTTAGATCATAGACATAGCGATCATTATCGCGAGAACAGTTGTGGATATACTGGCTTAAGTAAAAATTACAGGTTTTAACTGCGACTGCATCATCACTAGAAAGTCCAAACCCTCTGCACAAAAGAGGTCTAGCGTGATAAATAGAACACCTACCTTCGACAAGGAAAGGGCAGGAGTATTTATAATTGAAAGGGTTTTCTAATCCTTTCTCTTTATTTTCAGGAATTGTTGTGTCTAGGATAGGCATTGACTCACCAAAGAGTTTTTTATGTTCTTCCTGAATAGCTTTCGCTTTTTCTATAACTTCAGTCATCGGATAGTTATTCTCTTTAATCCAGTTAAGCATGAATTTATACTCAGTAAGACTCATATGTGGTGAGGTGTAGTTACAGCAATCTTCACATTTATGATAACCACAAGTATCTTTATAAATGCCTGTATATTCAATTACCTTATCCTGTGCTTCGTCACAGTCATTTAAAATTTCATTCCAGTTTTCTAGAACTAGTTTAGATGGAAAAGTTCTTGCATTCTTGACTGTGCGAATTTCTGGAGGCAGTGTGGTAACTATGTCTGCGGGCATAGCTTTTCTATATTCGAGCAGGTATTGTTCTGCAAGAGCTTCATTTTTCTTCTTCCTATAGAAAAAAGCGAGTAGCCTTATCTTTTCAGCGTTTTGTCTTTCTTCAATATTCTCTATGCCTTCGCAAAAATCTATAAATTTAAAATTTAGTAATTCCTGTTCAGTGAGATCAAAGCTCTCTTCAATATTTTCTTTTAATATATATTCAGCATAGTAGAAAACTATGTCTGGGATTAGCTCTTTTAGTGAAAATAGGTTTAGAGATTCTAATTTACTCTGTGTTTTTTCAGAAAAACGTATATTCTTCAGTAAGCTAAAAATGCTTGTGACTGCTTTGGCCATGCCCTGAGAGAGGCGTTTCTTAGTAAAATTATTTGCAGATTTAGAGAAGAAATGATTCTCTGTAAGTGGTTTATCTGATAAAAGTAATACGAAAGACTGCAAAGCTTTAATTTCTTTTTCTGCAAGTAAATCTGGTCTTTCTTGAATTCTTAATTCAAATTCTTCAAATTTTTCAAAAGCAAGTAATTGTAAAAAACTTCTGAACGCTGAAGAATACTGATGCCTGTATCTTTTATCTTCCTCAATACAGATCTGGTAGTAGTCTTTAAACTTATTTCTATCGAAACTCTGGCATCCAGAAATTTCTGCTTTGATGAGATCTAGTGATTCCATATAATATATTATTCCTCATAAGCTTGGCCATTGGGCCATTTACTTGTAATATAGAATCATATGCCTAATTACTGTACAGTCTGCGGTGTTAAACTGACCGCAAAAAACAAAATCTCATATCGACCTAGTTCTTGTCGTGATTGTGAGCTTGAAAGAAAGAGGTTATATTCCTTGAAAAGGAAAATTCAAAATGAATTGGAAGAGAAATCTTCTAAGGCTGTTAAACCTGCTACTAAAGCTTCACAGCCTATATCTAAAGCTGTGAAGTCTACATCTCAGGCGCCGAAACCTGCTATTAAAGCTATAAAAGAAGTGGTGGTTAAGCCTAAGGTAACCAAGGTAGAAGAATCTAAATCTACGAAGGAGAAGAAAACTCCAGAAACTAAAAATAAAAAAATAGAGGAACCTCTAATAATTGAGCCTAAAGCTAAGACTGTTAGGTTAGAGAAAAAGCTTACTGATAAGAAGAAGCCTACTAGTTCATTAGCTAAAGCAGCAGCTGCTAAAGCACAATCTTCAGCGGCGAAGAAAAAAACAACTAAAGTTGTTGCAGAAGAGGAACTGGAAGAAGGTGCATTGCTAGAAGATCCTAGTATTGAAATCGTTGAAACACCATCAATAGTAAAAGCTAAATCAAGTTCAGCTCCTATCGTTATACCTGGTTATATTAAGGAAGCAGCGAAGATTAAAGTTAAGAAGAGACGTTTAGGTAAGTTACCTGCCGTGAGGTCTAAAAATATTTCTAGCTTAAATAGTGATTCTCAGTCAGAAGATGTAAGTTCAGTTTTTGCTTTAGGTAAAAATTTAACGGAAGAAGATTTACTTAGAGCTCCTTCGAATACACCTTGGGAAAGCTCTAGTTTCAAGATAGTTGATGGTTCGTTCGTAGAGCATGGTGCGGAGGATCAAGATGAGGCTAAGGGACCTGGTCCTGAAGAGATTAAGAATATAATCGAGAAGATTCGTCTTGAACATAAAACGAGAAGGGGATAAGTTGAAGAGAGTAATTAACTTCTGCTTAATAATTCTTTTAATTACAGCTACCTTCATAGGAGTGAATGCTGCTGCCCTCGTGAGTTTCTCTGCTCGTAATGTTCCAGTCAGGGACGCTTTTGCTACTTTAGCTCGTATATCTGGTAAAAGTATTACGGTTAGTGGTGAGATTCAAGACAGGCAGCTTATTTCCGTAGTGGAAATTAAAGAACAGCCTTTTAATGAAGCTTTTATGAGTCTAGTAAGAGCTGCTGGCGTAGATTATATAGTTAGGGGTGATAATAATTTTACTATTCTTAGGGCTAACAGTAGATCTGACGTGAAACTCTTTTCTAGTCTGGAGTCCAGCGATATAGATTTGACTAAGCCTTTAGAGGAAAGGTTCGCAGACCTTACTTACGATAATGAAGATGTCTCTAATATTTTAAAAGATGTCGCTAATCGCTATGGTGTAGATATTATTCTCACTGCACAGCCGACTGAAAGAGTTACAGTTAAATTAAAGAAAGCTACTTTGAATGACGTTTTAACTCTAGTACTCTCTGGTAGCCAGTTTAAATTTACTAAATCTGGGGATGCCTATGTGATTTATAACAGTTCTAATAAGAATTTCAGCCTTTATAATGATACGGCTTTTATTCCTTTAAATTTCCTTGATGCAGCAGAAGTAATTAAATTATTACCAGATGAACTTAAGAAGCTAGCTAAATCTAGTGAAAAGCAAAACGCTCTAGTAGCCGATGGTTCGATGGAAGATATAAAAAAATTAAAGACATTTATTATCGCAGTGGATCAGCCTATCCCTCAAGTGGAGCTGGATGTTAAGCTGGTAGAGCTTTCTGAAAGATTTGGGCGAAGTATAAACCCATATCAAAGAACTTTTGGTTTAGGTAGAGTTGGCAGATTCGCTCCCGATCTATCTACTTCTGCTGCGGATGATGTTATTAGCAGTGGTTTTAACTTAAATTTAGGAGCAGATGAATTCCAGATATTTAATGCTAAGCCTACTTTAAGTCAGAACTCATCTAATGCCCAGATTAAAGTCAGTCAGAGGCTTCTCGTTACTAGTGGTAAAAGTGCACAGATTAATTTCGATCAAGACGTAAATGTACTATTAAATGCAGCTAGTGGTACTGGTGGTGGTACTAGTATCGCTGTTCAGACACAGCAGATTCAAAGAGTTACAGCTGGTAATTCTCTAAACATCACTCCGATAGTCGGTCATGGTGGTATTATTACGGTTCAAGTCGAAGTCGAAGTTTCAGCTAATGGTGATATCAACCCAGCAACTGGTATTCCAGTTAGCACTACGAGACGTAAGATTAAGTCAGAGGTTCAGATACCTAATCATAAAACTATAGTTATTGGTGGAATATTTGATGATCAGAAAACACGTTCAGCTAATAATCAAGTGCCAGTGCTGAGTAAGATTCCTATTATTGGTCAGCTTTTTGGTAATAGTTCTAAATCAAAAAATCAGACTGAATTAATGATATTAATTACCCCACATGTTAAGAATGCAGATAAAGAACAGATACAGCAGTATTTCCCAACCACCTAAAAATTAATGATGAAAACCTTTCTTAGATTATGCTTAGTAATTTTATGTTTGTTGATGCTCGTTCAGCAAGTTTTCTCAAAATCTAAAATAGATAAAAAGCGTTTTGAGACAGTAATAAGGAATTCTCTAAAAGCACCTTTAAAAATTGTAAAATTCAAGATTAAAGATAAAGGTATTAATAAACTTGGTCTTAAGGATATAGCCAATCAATTTTATGTAAAGGTTAAAAACCAGTCACAGAGAAGTATTCTTGCATATAAACTAAAAGTAAAAGAATATACTCCGTTCCAAGATGATTCTGTAAAAGAAATTATAATTACTTCTACTAAAAAAATTAAACCACGTAAGACTGATAAAGCTTATCAAGAACGTATGATTAATTTTCATTTAGAGACTTTATATATTATTTTAGTAGAAGAAGTTCTATTTGAGGATGGAACCGTCTGGTCTGCTGATAACGGTATAATTAAACCTCAAGGAAATGCTGGGAAATAAAAACAGTTAAGTATTCACCATGTCAGATGAGATTCTTGATGCTGAGTCTAGTACATTAAATAAAAATCTAGGTCCTATAGATCATTTGAGGCATTTACTCAAAATCGGCTGGGAGGCTAAAAGCCCACTGATACAGTCCTTTATTATAAAATATGGTTTAGAAAGAGAATTAAAGCAAATCTTGGATGACAGATAATTCAGAAACTAATCTTGAGCTTTTAGAATTTTTTCTAGATTTTCTGAAAACTAAATCTAGAAAGTCTTTAGATGCCATATCTTCTATTCACCGTGATTTAGAGAAGTTTATTGAATATCTATCTATAAACAAGCTAGAGCTAAACACTGAATCTATTAGAGCCTATCTAGCTTATCTTCAGGAAACCTATAATTTAAGTACTTATAAAGTTAAGCTATCGAGTTTAAGGCAGTTTACTAAATGGCTAAATTTAGAAGATAATCCTTTTGATGAAAATCTAACTTTAAAAACCACTCCAAATGAGGCTGCTGAAGATTTTTATACGAAAGCAGAACTCTTAGAAAAATTATCCAAGATTAAAGATCCTGTTGAATTACTTTTTTGTGAACTTTTATTTGAATTATGCTTATCTCCTTCGGAGCTTTTAAAATTAAAAGTTCTAGATTTTAATTTTGCGACAGCCTCATTTAGATTGCGAATAAAATTATCAGATAACTTAGCCTTAAGACTAAAACAGTTTTTAAAAATGAAAGAAGGGCTGAGCTTAGATGCAGCCCTCTTTACTGGAATCTCTGAATTAGATTCGGAAATTAAAATAGCTAAATTATTGAAAAAGTATGATATTCAGGCTAAGAAATTAAAACGCAGTCGCATAGTACATTTACTTGAAGATGGTTTAAGTATTCAAGCTTTAGAAAATAATTTAGGTGTTAAAGTTCCAGTGAACTACTTATCATTAGCTAAAGAGACTAAAGACTATAAATTATTAAAAGCGTTTAAAGAGTTTCATCCCCGAGCTTGAACTTGCACATTCGGCAACGGCGCCATTTAACTAAAGAAGTTCTAAAGCTTTTTCTAGGGTTTTAATTTTAGCTTTAAGCTGATCATTTTCTGTTTTAAGAAGATCGTACTGGAGTTTTATAGTCTTACTATCTTTCTGGTTAATAAAGCCCTTGGGGGTAATGCCTTTAATACCAAAATATTTACCGTAAAGTGTAAGTAGGGCAAAAAAAATGGCACCCACAACAAAGCCTATAACTCCACTTATTAAGAGCTCTTCCATATATTTAAGTCTATCAGGTTTTAAAGGAAGCTAATAACCCTTTCTACTTCAGAAGCGAGGCTGTGGTGTACTGGGCAGTTAGTGGCGAAGCGCTCTAGTTTCTCTCTTTGTTCGGCTGTGAGCGATTTTGGCATGGTGAACTCTAGGACTATCTTAGAGACCATTCTTAGTTTACTGTCTGACATATGCTTTTCAGTTCTACAGCTTAAACCCTCTAAACTAATACCGTCTCTCTCAGCCACTATCGCCATAGTCGTCATAATACAGCTCGCTAATGCTGTAACTAAAAGGTCAGTGGGAGAGAATTTTAAACCCTTCCCCATGTTATCGAGTGGAGCATCTGTCTCTATCTCGGAACCAGAGCCAGAGTGTATATTCTTAACTCTGAGATCACCAGTATAAGTGCTTTTTACTTCAGTTGGCATACTAATATTTTACGCTAAGCTCTCCTAATCAGTCAATTAGGCCACGGCAAACCCACGAATAATTAAGCAAAAATAAAGCAAGAAAATAAAAGCTGTTCAAGGAGGGTTATTCATGAGGAAATAGATTCATGAATAAGAAT
>RFQS01000111.1 GCA_009924885.1 Pseudomonadota bacterium
ATGCCACCTATTTCTCCTTGTAATTCGGTAAATTCGAAGACTAGTTTCGTATCTAAATCACTTTTAGCTATAAGCGCGGCTTGGATAATATCATTCCTTTCATTTGCGTCAATCAAATAATTACTGCCAGACTGAGTTTTAGATCCAACTAAGTTTGTATTAGTCTTTTCTAGTGCGTTGATTAATACTTCAGTCATCTTTTGTAAGCGCTCAGCTTTTTCCTGCATGTTACCCACTTGAAAATTAATTCTTGCAAGTTTTGGAAGCCTGTCAGCAAGTGAGATTTTATTATCTTCGTTTAAAAAGAAGCAGGCATCTTCAAATCGAGGAATTATGACTTTTTCATTTCCAGCTTTAATGTTTTTTTCAGCTATGCTTTCAGGGTTATTGCTAATTACTATGAAATAGGGAGTGAGTTCTTCACTGTTATTAAGGTTTGCGATAGGAATATACCTTTGATGTACTTTCATTACGGTCTTGAGTACCAGAGAAGGTACCTCTAAATATTTTTTTGAAAATTCACAGAGGATAGCTTTCGGGCTTTCTACTAGACCGCAGATTTCTTCAAGCAAATCTGCATCCAGAACGGCTTTCCCCTTAACTTGTTCTGCAAGCTTGTTAGCTTCTTTAATAATTAATGCTTTTCTTTCTTCGGGTTGAAGAATTATATGTTCTTCTTTTAGTTTAAGAAAGTAGCTCTTCTGATCTTGAATAGTGAATTCTTTTTTGCCGTAAATGCGGTGGCCAAAGCTTACATTTGAAGTATGAATATCTTCAAAATCGAATTTAATATCTTCAGTCGCGCCGCCATCTTTACTAAAGAGTCTTGAAGATATCCATTCTATAGGCCTCGTGAATTTATTTTCACTATCAGACCAGCGCATAAAGCGTTTCCCTGGAGTTTTTTTAATAATTTCAGCTAAACCATTCTCTAAGATAGACTTTAGAGTATTACCTTTTTTTAGGCTTTTAGCGTAAATATAACCATCCTGAATGTATAAATCATTTTCGGTTAATTGATTTTTTTTGGCAAAGCTCAAAGCTGCTGCTGTAAAGCTCGGAATTTCAGCTGATTCATCCAATACCCCAATTTTACTAGCTGGACCTCTTAGAATCAACTCTTCGTCAGAGGAAAAAGAGTCGAGGTTTTGGATCTCGAAGTACAATCTACGTGGAGAGCCGTAGCTAATTAATTTATCGAAAGTGAGTTTATGTAAACTCAGCAGGGCTTCTATGCCAGAGGCGATGGAATCTTTAATATTGTTGATAAGAGAACTAGGTATTTCCTCTACACCTATTTCTAAAAGGAAGTCTAGTTTTGGATTTGCTATAGCGTTATTCATGATTTACTTGAATAATTATATACAGGACGAATCTGTATGCGAAAAATTACCGAGATTTTAATTAAACTGATTCGTTTCTATCAGGCTCATCGTCCTTTCAAGACACCTACTTGTAGATTTCATCCAACCTGCTCAGAATACATGATTGAGGCACTGAACAAGTATGGTCTTCTGAAAGGTTTATATAGAGGGCTTGGGCGCATATTCAGATGCCATCCATTTGGTAAGTTTGGTTATGATCCACTTGATTAGTGTGTTTCAGGGTTAATGCTTTTATCAAATAAGAACATTCTTAAATTTAACCTCTTTAAATTTATTTTAGTTAGTCTTATTTTTTGTCGAAAATAATGGAAAATTTTGACAATTCAAGAGTTTTAATATATTTTTATTTTCTTCTGCTGCAAAATCGATATCGGCTTGCTATTATATTAGTTCTCGGGTGACGTAAGTCGCCAGAGATAGTAAACTGAAAACTGCATATTTTAGATAGACTAGGTCTATATCCATAGCTCAATTTAATTAAGTTATTTTAGAGCATCTTTAGTATTCCTGAGAAAGAAAGTAGGAAAGCTATTAAGTGCGTATGGTGGATACCTTGGTACCAACAGCCGATGAAGGGCGTGCAAGTCTGCGAAATGCTACGGGGAGGTGACAAGAACCTATGAACCGTAGATTCCCGAATGGGGAAACCCAGTGAGAGTAATATCTCATTACTTCCATCTGAACACATAGGATGGATAGAGGTAAGCGAGTGAATTGAAACATCTTAGTAACTCGAGGAAAAGAAAACAAATCAGTGATTCCCCTAGTAGCGGCGAGCGAACGGGGATTAGCCCAAACCACTTTTAGTGGGGTTGTAGGACTACAATGTGAGATCAAAAAATATAGTTGAACAGAGTTGGAAAGCTCGGCCAAAGACGGTGAAAGCCCGGTAAGCGAAATGTTTTTTGACTCTAGTAGCACCTGAGTAGTGCCGGACACGTGAAACCCGGTGTGAATCTGCCAGGACCATCTTGGCAAGGCTAAATACTGTTGGTGACCGATAGTGAACAAGTACAGTGATGGAAAGGTGAAAAGAACCCCTGGCGGGGAGTGAAATAGAACATGAAACCGTATGCATACAAGCGATCAGAGCACTATTAGAAGTGTCATGATATGCCTGTTGAAGAATGAGCCGGCGAGTTAGTTTATGTGGTTGGTTAAAGCGTAGTAGCTGGAGCCATAGAGAAATCGAGTCTTAATAGGGCGTTTAATCACATGATCTAGACCCGAACCTTCGTGATCTAACCATGGGCAGGTTGAAGCGTAAGTAACATTACGTGGAGGACCGAACCGACTAATGTTGAAAAATTAGCGGATGACTTGTGGTTAGGGGAGAAATTCCAATCGAACGAAGAGCTAGCTGGTTCTCCCTGAAATGCGTTGAGGCACAGCGTTTGGTTATAGTTTATCGGGGGTAGAGCACTATTTCGTTGCGGGCTGGGATAACTGGTACCAAAACGAGTTAAACTCCGAATACCGATAATATTTTACCAAGCAGTGAGACTACGAGAGATAAGTTCCGTGGTCAAGAGGGAAACAGCCCAGATCGTCGTCTAAGGTCCCCAAGTTACAGCTAAGTGATAAAGGATGTGAAACTGCTAAGACAACCAGGAGGTTGGCTTAGAAGCAGCCATCCCTTGAAAGAGTGCGTAATAGCTCACTGGTCAAGCGGTTTTGCGCCGAAAATCTAAGGGGCTAAGCTGTACACCGAAGACACGGGTTGCATTTATTTGCAGCGGTAAGGGAGCGTTTTGTAAGCCGTTGAAGTATGACCGTAAGGACATATGGAGGTATCAAAAGTGAGAATGTCGGCATAAGTAGCGAAAAGAGGAGTGAGAATCTCCTCCACCGAAATCCTAAGGGTTCCCACGTCAAGTTCGTCTACGTGGGGTTAGTCTGGACCTAAGGCGAGGCCGAAAGGCGTAGTCGATGGAGAGCAGGTTGATATTCCTGCACTAGTGAATAATCGTTATTATCAAAGTCGTGACGCAGTAGGCTATATTGCGGGGGTTATTGGATTCCCCTCCAAACACGTAGCTTGAGAATGTAGGTAAATCCGCATTCTTTTATGTGAGGTGTGATGGTAAGGAACTACGGTTCCAAAGTGATAGATGCCACGCTGACTAGAAAACCGGCGTTGAGAGATTATTGACTACCAGTACCCGAAACCGACACAGGTAGGATGGCAGAGAATGCTAAGGTGCGCGAGATAACCCTCTTTAAGGAACTCGGCAATTTACTTCCGTAACTTCGGGAGAAGGAAGGCCACAGTAGTGTGATAGCCCCGCGGCTGGAGCACGAAGTGGTGTCACAAACTAGGCCCAAGCAACTGTTTACCAAAAACACAGCTCTGTGCAAATTCGTAAGAAGAAGTATACAGGGTGACGCCTGCCCGGTGCTGGAAGGTTAAGGGGAGAGGTTAGCTTCGGCGAAGCTTTGAACTGAAGCCCCAGTGAACGGCGGCCGTAACTATAACGGTCCTAAGGTAGCGAAATTCCTTGTCAGGTAAGTTCTGACCCGCACGAAAGGCGTAATGATTTGGGCACTGTCTCAAAGAGGGACTCGGCGAAATTGGATTGGCTGTGAAGATACGGCCTAGGCATGCCAGGACAGAAAGACCCTATTGAGCTTTACTGTAGGCTTGTAGTGAACGCGGGATTGAGATGCGTAGCATAGTTGGGAGAATTTGATTAGGTGATCGTGGTCACCTATGATTCGTCAGTGAAATACCAATCTTCTCAGTTCTTCGTTCTAACGGTAACCATTATCTGGTTATCGGACACTGCATGTCGGGCAGTTTGACTGGGGCGGTCACCTCCTAAAATGTAACGGAGGTGTACAAAGGTTCCCTCAGGTTGGTCGGAAATCAACCATTGAGTGCAAAAGCAAAAGGGAGCTTGACTGCGAGACTGACAAGTCAAGCAGGTAGGAAACTAGGTTTTAGTGATCCGGTGGTTCCACATGGAAGGGCCATCGCTCATCGGATAAAAGTTACCATAGGGATAACAGGCTGATCTCCCCCAAGAGTTCATATCGACGGGGAGGTTTGGCACCTCGATGTCGGCTCGTCGCATCCTGGAGCGGTAGTACGTTCCAAGGGTTGGGCTGTTCGCCCATTAAAGCGGCACGCGAGCTGGGTTCAGAACGTCGTGAGACAGTTCGGTCCATATCCGGCATGTCCGTAAGATATTTGAGAGGAGTCTTTCCTAGTACGAGAGGACCGGAAAGAACAAACCTCTGGTGTACCTGTTGTCACGCCCGTGGCAAACGCAGGGTAGCTATGTTTGGAGAGGATAAGTGCTGAAAGCATCTAAGTACGAAGCCCACCTCAAGATTAGATATCTCATCTTTTAGATTAAGTCCCCTTGAAGAACACAAGGTTGATAGGCTACCGGTGTAAGTGGAGCGATCCATTAAGCTAAGTAGTACTAATAGGACGAGGGCTTTTTTCCAATTTCTTAGTAATACTAAGGTTTGGGTAAAGACTTGGTCTAACAAAATATGCAGTTTTCAGTTTAATATGAAAAACTCTTGTTTTATTTGTTTAGAAATACTAATTTAAGTGTTTCTCAGCGGATCATTAAATAGGAGTTTTTTTGCTTTAATGGGCTTGTCTCTGGGCTTATAAGGCGTTGTTGTTGAAACTCAGAGTCTAGAGTTTTGCGACAGGGTACCGAAACAAAGATCAAAGCAAAGGCTCCTTAAGATGGGACTGTTGCCAATCCTAATGAGTAAATACTGATAGGCATTTGCATTAAGGGTCTTTGCAGGAGTATGTTTTGATATTAAAATAGATAAAGATATGTTTACCAACGAGTCTCTTCAATTAGATTTTCATTCGGAGCTTTTAGAGGATTTAGTTCCAAAAGATCATACGTATAGGAAACTATTAAAACTAGTAGATTTTGAGTCATTAGCAAAATTTCTCTTTACTAACACTGAAAGGGTTTTCTGGAAGCTTAATGGATGAGTCACCCGTAAATGGGGTGATTATTTGTGTAAAAAGATTAGAAAGGTCTACCATAATGGGATTTCGTATTACCTTTTACCCTATGCATAAAAAGTTAGGATATGGTTATGATATACCACTATTTGCTGGGGTATTTTACATTTCATGGACTTGAGATAAGATGTTTTATTAAAACGTCGTGATAAGATTAGGCTCTAGTATGAAAGCGGAAGTAGAAGTTTCTAAAGATATCGCTAAAGCATTATTAGAAGTTAAAGCTGTTTTTCTTCGTCCAGATGACATGTTTACTTGGGCATCTGGAATTAAGTCTCCTATCTATTGTGATAATCGAATTACTTTGTCTCATCCTAAAATCAGAAATCTAATTAAAGATTCTTTTGTGAAGATGATACAGACTAAGTTTCCAGCAGTAGAATATGTAGCGGGTGTTGCTACCGCTGGTATACCTCATGCAGCATTGATAGCAGATGCTTTAAATTTACCTTTAGTTTATGTTAGAGCTAGTAATAAAGATCACGGTAGAGAGAATTTAATTGAAGGTGACTTAGCGAAGGGGGCGAAAGTCGTCGTTATAGAAGATCTTATTTCTACAGGTACTAGTGTTATAAATGCTATTCATAACTTACAAGCAGCATCAGCAGATGTTCTTGGACTACTAGCGATATTTGATTATCGCTTAGCTAAGTCAATTAAGAATTTTTCAGCTTTGGATTTACCTTACTATACTTTATCTGGTTACGATGAATTAATAGAGGTCGCTCTGGATAAAGGTTATATCGAAGAGAAAGATATAGAGTTTTTAAAAGACTGGCGTAATTCGCTTAACTAAACGCAGAAATTGGAGTTCGGTAGTATGGGCGTGTAGCCGAACGAACAAGTTCAAGGCTGAGGAGGACGAATGACCGCAGTGTACTCTAGGTACATGAGGATCATGAGGACAACGAAAACGCAGAAATTGGAGTTCGGCTACACGTCCCTTATTTCTGCAAAGCAAGATCTTATATGAGATGAACCCAGTTCAGCTTCGACTTTGAGATAAGGTATTTCATCTGCTGAAAAAATTTTATAGTAAATAGATTGATCTTGATTAATGAAGAGTGTCTCAAAGAGTGCGTTTTCAACTATGCCATTCTGTCCAGTGAGGAAATATTTAGGAGTATTTTCACCAGAGAATATTATTAACTTGCCTTTGTTTTTAATTAAATATTTAAAATAGCGTGCCTGACAGTCTTTACAGGGTAGTAATTTTTCAGGACTATAAGAGCCATATTCTTTATTTCTGCGATAGAGAAAGAGAAATTTTAAATCTCTTAAATCCTGTCTGTCATTCTCGCAGGCTGAGCTGATAGCCTGCTTTTCAGCACAGTTACGGTGTTCTGTGCATGAAAGTAAATTTGCACTAGGTGGGTCTATATTAGCTCCCGCGTGAATAACATATTTATTCTCTAAATGAGGAAATGCTTTTATAGAAGAGCTTCTTGCAAGGCTTGGGTTTAATGGGCTTTGGAAAACAGCTATGGCACTGTATGCTGCATTAGAAACTGGACATATAGCATCTTGGTTTTTTTCTAAGATGGCATTATAAACACTTTTTAAGCCTTGTGGGTTTATTCTTAGGCTTTGAGTCCAGTATTCATCGAAGTAGGGGTTATTTAAAGATTCAAATAATTTTTGCACTGAGCTTGAAGTCTCAAGCTGTTTGAGTTTGGTACCTGTATCGAAGTGGTTTTTTGCTCTGATGTTTCGGTTCCTCGTGAGGTGACGAATTAAGCCCCGACTGGGGCTTGTGTATTTATATTATGGAGGGATTGGGTTAAGGGGGGGTTATGGGTTAGAAGGAAAGTAATCTTCTCGCCGCAGCATCACCAGATTCTTCATTTGCATCCAAGTTAACTATTTCAATCCTATTCTCTTCTTGCAGCATTTTTAAATTTAAGCCAACTGGTGTTGTATCAAAGGCTGGAGCATCGGTTCTAGTTTGAGGATTTATTCTCTGTATTGTTTGTTGGAGATTCTGTTTGCCGTTGTTGTCAGCAGCTGTGCTACAACCTAATATTACGAATGAACCATTTGGAGTAATTAGTGTTTTGAATTTTTTGATGATCGGGGTATCTTCAGTAGAAAAAAGGTTTTCTTGCTCATTGTTTGAGTTATTGACTGTGATTGCATTTGGGTTCCCGTGTCCAGAAACTATCATATGATCATAGTTTTGAATTTTAG
>RFQS01000112.1 GCA_009924885.1 Pseudomonadota bacterium
CAGACTTACATCTGTATGGATTTTTGAAATATTTTAGAATGAGACAGCCCTGATTAAACCCACGGCATTCTGCTCAACATAATATCAAAGAGGGCGAGAAATTACAAGGGGCAGATTTTAGGTTCTTAAAAAATTTAACCACCCACAGCTGGTACGTCCATTTCTGTTCCAACTGTTTCCATAACCTGAATATTAAAGTCAGAGGAAAGCTCAGCGTAGCTAAGTATGTGTACGTGTGAATCAAACTGTTCTATTAACCTAAATAGTGGTAAACGCAGTGAGGGACCGCAGATTAATACAGGCCTTCTTTCGGCTTGTTCTAGAATACGCCTAGATGCGTGAGAAATCATAGTTACTAAATTCTGTATCTGTTTAGGATCTAATATTAGAACTGTCGCATCATCGACTTTCTGTAGAGCTTGTTCTAGCTTATTCTCCCAGCTAGGATGGAAGGCCATGGCTGGCAGCTGTCTATCTGGTGTGGCAAACTCTAAGCAGATCTGCCTGCCAAGTGTGACCCTGAGTTTTTCTGAAAGAGTGTCGGGGTCTTTAATGGAGACACTTAGATCTTCTAATTTTTCTAGAATATAGTGAATATCTCTGATGGAGACTCTTTCCTTAAGTAAATTAACGAAGACTCTTCTTAAATCACCTAAAGAAATAGCACCGGGTACTAAATTATCGACTAACTGTTCATCAGTATGCTTAACTTGGTCAAGAACTCTTCTTACATCAGATTTTTCAAGTAGATCATCTATATTTCGTCTTACGACTTCAGCTAGGTGAGCGGTTATTACCCTTACTGCTGGTGCTGCTGGCTTATCCCAGTCTATCTGTTCTAAGTAATCTGGGTCTACCCAGTAGGCTCCCTCTTGTAAAGCTGGCTCCCAGCCTTGAATAGAGCCAGGTGGTGGCTCAGAATAAATATTATCCCAGTCTTCACGTAGAATAAGCATTTTATCAGGATAGATCTCAGCACTAGCTACTGTCGTATCACGAATGATAATCCTGTATTCATTTGCAGATAAACTTGGTGCATCCATTATCCTGACAGAAGGCAGTATATAACCTAAGTTCAAAGTAAGCTGGTGTCTTAAACTCGCTACCTCTGGCACCAGAGTACCATTCTTAGCGGGATCTGCGATGTCTAATAAATCAGCTCCTACCCAGATAGCTAATTTATCTACTTCTAATAAGGAGTACATCATCTCTGGAGTTGCACGCGGAGCGCCACTTTGATCGACATTTTCATTAAGTTCAACGCTAGTATCGACGTCATCGTCATCATCAGGCTTCTCAAGTTTCTTCGAAAAACTATAAGAAAGATATGCAAGAACACCAGCCATGATAAACATTGAAATTTTAGGCATACCAGGTAGGATACCGAGTATAACGAGTAAGGCAGAGCCGATAGCGAAAGCACTTGGCTTTTTCATTAACTGATTTGATAAATCTTGACCAAAGGAATCAGCAGTAGAACCAGCACGGGTAACGATAATACCTGTTGCGATAGAAAGGATAAGAGCTGGAATGGTAGCAGAGATCGCGTCACCGATGGTTAAGATGATATATTTTTGAGCTGCTTCCTCGAAGCCCAAGCCCTTCTGCATCATACCGATGGATAAACCTGCCACTATGTTAATGATAGTGATGATAATACCAGCCATCGAATCACCTTTAACGAACTTAGAAGCACCGTCCATCGATCCGAAGAAAGCTGATTCACGTTCTACATCTTTACGCTTTTCTTTAGCTTGTTCACTAGTGATGAGACCTGCGTTAAAATCGGCATCTATACTCATCTGTTTACCAGGCATCGCATCTAAAGTAAACCTAGCCGATACTTCAGCGACACGTTCAGCACCTTTCGTAATAACCATAAAGTTAACAACTGTAATAATAACGAAGATAATCACCCCGACGACTATATTACCGCCAGCTACGAATAAGCCCATCGCTTCGATTAACTCTCCAGCATCACCGTGTAAAAGAATAGATCTGGTACTAGAAATATTCAGTGCTAAACGAAACATCGTAGTTAAAAGCAGAAAGGTAGGTAAACTTGCAAAATCCAGAGGTTTTGATATGTACAGTGAAATTCCTATTGCAAGTACTGAAAATGTGATGTTTAAAGAAATTAAAATGTCCAAAAGAATAGGCGGCAAAGGGATAATGATAATCAGGATAATCCCGAAGATTACCAAGCCGACCAGTATTTCACTGATGTTGAATTTGCCCATTCTTTGAATTAGTACCCAAGAATTCACTTAATAATGCAATATATAAGCATTATTAAGTGCCTCCTTCATATAGGTAAATATATGCTATCCTCTATGATTTGGTTAAGAAATGAAACTTGAGATAATAAAAAATTCCAAAATCTGTTTTATCCTATCAGGATCACTGATGTTAACGAGTTTTATCTTTATAATCCTCTCTTTTGCTAAATTTTCCAGTCCTGTAAAGCTAGGTTTAGATTTTACGGGTGGTAGTAAAATCGAGTATGTTTTTCAAGTAAAAACACTTAAAGACCAAAATCTTTCATCTGAAGCTATTCAGCAAATTTTAAGTGAAGTTGGGTTAAATAACAGCACTGTTCAAGTCGCACCTCAAAAAGAAGTCATTGAGCTGATTCTGCGTACTAAAGCCGTTTCTGATGATCCAGTACTAGATAAGTTTAATAATCTTTTAGAAGTTAAATTTGGAGTTTTTTCTGTTAATTCGATAGAAACAGTAAGCCCCATTATTGGGCCAGAATTATTTTCAAGTGCGATAACCTCTTTAATCATTACTATCCTAGGTATAGTTATTTATATTTCAACTAGATTTACAAGAGATTATGCTTTCTCAGCGATTATCGCTTTGATACATGATGTATTTATCGCAGTTGGTTTATTTGCCTTTCTCGGTATATTCTTTGCAATTGAGGTAGATAGTTTATTTATTACTGCATTATTAACTATTTTTGGATTTTCTGTACACGATACCATCGTAGTTTTCGATAGAATACGTGAAAATCAGAAATTACAGAGTAAAGCTTTTGATTTTGTTGCAGTTACAGAACTTAGTATTAATCAAGTTTTCCAGAGAAGTTTAAACACTTCTTTAACGGTACTTACGGTGCTTGCTGTGCTGTTTTTCTTTGGTGGCTCTAGTACGACTCTTTTTGCAGGAGCTTTGTTCTTCGGGCTATTTATCGGTACTTACAGCAGTCTTTTTGTAGCTAGCCCGATTTTAGTTAAGCTTAGAAACAGGTAATTTTAAATATCGAGCGTAGGTCTCAGCAATCTTGGCACTGTTGCCGAACGTGCAAGTTCAAGGCTAAGGAGGACGAATGACCGCAGTGTATCAAGCATACATGAGGATCATGAGGACGACGAAAACGCAGAAATTGGAGTTCGGCAATAGTGCCAGCAGATAAAAAAACCGAGGTAAAACTCTCGTCTCACCTCGGTTAAAATCATCCCTCAGATAAAATGTTTATCTTTCTGCTGCGACTAGGTCTCTATCTAGAGACATCGCAAATGAGCCAGTAGCCTCTTCGATGTTACCACCAAGCTTATACTGCCTAGCCCATTGTTCTAGGACTTCAGCTTGGCTTACGTTTCTTTCCTGAGCAATGCCCTTAATAATTATTAACGCTTCAGGACTTAGGCGAAAAGATACCATCGTCTTGGCTTCGCCGTATCTTGGCTTAGGACCTGTTTTTTTCTTACTTGCTGTTTCTATCATTTAGATTCCCCTAATATTTCGTCTTAACTAGATGCTGATATATTTACACGTTATACATTAATATTCAGTTAAGACAAAATAAATTGTGTATCACTTAATTAAGAATCATAATACAGGACTAGGATATTGTAAAGGCTTATTTCTGAAAAATTTATTTTTTATTCTGATTTACAAGGTTTTGAATGACTTTGAGTATCTTATCTTTAAATTCTTGAAGACTCGAATTATTCGAAATTACGATATCTGATTTAGAGATCTTTTCTTCTTGAGACATCTGAGAATTAATTCTATTTAATATATCGTCTTCGCTCATTTCTGGATTACGTTTTTTGAGCCTCTCTATTTGTACGGCTTTATCCACTTGAATAAAAACTATAGAATCAAATCTCTTTTCTAAATGTGCCTCAAAGAGCAAAGGAACATCGTTTACTAAAATAGGTGAATTTGCATTTTCTATCACCCATTCTTTGAGTTTTTTTTCTACTAAAGGATGCACCTTCTCTTCTAAAAGCTTTCGCTTAACTCTTTGTTCCTCTTTTTCACCAAAAATCTGCCCTGCAATAACTTTTCTATCTAAAGAACCATATTCCTTGATTAAAAATTCTTGTAAATCTTTGTCAGAATTATATAACTTATGAACAATGGCATCACTGCTGATAGAAGGTATTCCCTCTTCTTCAAAAAAACGAGCTGCGGTAGATTTACCAGAACCGATATTACCTGTCAGCCCTATTAAGTATGGTTTTTTAGCTAAATCCGAAGTTAAGAATGACACTGATTAAGGTTTAATTTTAATTCTTCTGTGCTGCAAACACCGATAATCTGATCATTAATGATAAATTTACTCTGCCACCACTCTGTAAATGCTTCCACGACTTCAGTATCGAATTGAGTGCCTGCACATCTTTTCAGCTCAGCCATAGCCTCTTCAGGGGTCTTAGCTGGGGTATAAATACGGTTAGTAGTCATCGCATCATAAGAATCGACTACGCAAGTAATCTTAGCTATTAAAGGTATATCCTCCCCTGAAAGACCGTGTGGATAACCTTTACCATCTATCCTTTCATGATGAAATAACACTGGTTCTAGACAATGTTTAAGTGAGTCAGATTGACTAATAATATCTGCTCCTAAAACCACGTGAGTTTTCATGATGCGAAATTCATCCATCGTTAGAGAGGCTGGTTTTAGAAGTATGGCATCACGAATCCCTATTTTACCGATATCATGCAATAAAGCACCACCTTCTAAACTAACCTGTAATTGTTCAGGCAAAGAAAATAATTTCCCTAAATCCTTAGACATTTTATAGACTCGATAACTATGACCACTGGTATAGGGGTCTTTTAATTCCAAAGCATGAATGAGAGATTTAGCCACCTCGTAATAAGAATTATTTATTTTAGGATCTGATCTTTGGTTCATTTAAATGAAACGATTAATATAATTATCGGATCGTTCCTGAAAAGCCTGAGGCCTTACTATATAATAGTATCTTTTAAAACTTAAAAAAACATTAACTTGTAATTTTATTGAGTAAAGAAAAGCTAATTAAGTATTTCTAACTCAATAGTACGTTACTAGTATTTCAGTGGGAATATAATTTTTAGTTAGTGGTTCAAATTTATGTGTAGATTGAGTTGTGCTTTAAGGCTATTTATAGTTTTTACTAATCTTGTAATTTTTAATTTAGGATGCTTAGCTAATCCATATCAATCAACAGAGACTGATAAAAAGGCGGAGGTCTCCCGCTTAATTAATCAAGGAATTAAATACCACAGTAGTAGAAATTATCCATTAGCTATTCAGGCTTTTTCGGATGCCTATAATCTTGATAATAATAATTTAGAAGTCACAAATAATCTTAGTATCACTCATAATAATTACGGTAAATATCTTGCAGAGCGCACAGATCCTAAAGGGGCTATGACCCAGTTCCGTACAGCACTTTACTATGATATTAATAATGATATTGCAAGAAAGAATTTAGAAACCCAGTTACAGGCAAAGAAAGTAAACCCTAAAGATACCACTGTTAGGCTAATAGAAGCTGAGGATGAGCGTGCTCAGAGTAATTTTTTTGCAGCTTTGGGTGAATTAAATGAAGTTAATAAAATAAAAGAGACTCCTAGAGCCTTTTTAATGATAGGAAAGATTTATCATGTACTTTCTTTAAGATCTATTGACGATAAAGTTGGTTTTATGGCGAAGTCATTGAAGAATCTTGATAAGGCACAGCTTCTAGAGCCACGTAATCCAGAGCCGATTATAGCTAAAGGTGATATTTATGTAGCTAAAGGAAAGATATCAAGAGGCATAGATTATTATAAACAAGCTATAGAACTAGATCCGACTAATGGGCTAGCTCAACAAGCATTAGTGAATGGCTGGTTAGCTGCTATTAGAGTGGCTCCTAGTATCGCGAATAATTTTGTTGGTTTAGCTACTGCTTATCAATTGCAGGGAAATATAGATCAAGCTGAAAAGAATTACAGAAGAGCCTTGCAGTTAGAGCCTACTAACCAATTAGCGGTTGATGGTATTAAAGCAATAGAGAATGATAAAGTTCAGATGGAATTAGACCTGTTTCTGAATCGTGCAATAGCTTTTCAAAAAGAAGGTAGATATGATGAAAGTATAGATAGCTACATAAAAGCTGTAAGGTTATCACCGCGCAATGCTGATATTCACTACAATGTTGGTACTTCTTTTCAGGCTAAAAAGGACTGGTTTCAAGCTGAGAAAGCCTATAGAAGGGCTCTTGAGCTAGATCCTAATCATAAAGAAGCCAATCTTGCTTTGAAAGCTCTTACTGATGATAGAAAGGAAACGCAAGTATCTGAAGCTTTTGATAAAGCTATCGCTCTGCAACAACAAGGTCTCTTAGCCGAAGCCATAGGTATTTATTTAAAAGTAGCGGAGGATAAGCCTACTGACGATACGCTTTTTTATAATTTAGGAACTGCGTATCAAGGGAATGGTGAATTTGATAAAGCGAAGGAAAGTTTTATCCGAGCTGCTACTCTTAAGCCAGAAGATCAGACTTATAAAGATGCTTTAGCTTTCGTTGTTAATAAAAAAGCTGATCAGCTTTTGGAAAAAGGAGTTCATGCTCAGACTAATGGTAGATATGAAGATGCTATTGTGTCTTACCTTGAATTGTTGAAAATAAATTCAGGGCGTGCCGATATTTGGTATAACCTTGGCATAGCCTACCAGTCTATAGCTAAACCAGACGAAGCCTTAAACGCTTATACTAAAGCTTTTGAGATCAACCCTCGTGAGCAGTCTGATGCGATATTCTTTGGGGCACTTATCCTTGAAGATAAGAAAAATATCACTAAAGCCATGGAATTATATGAAAAATACATAAAAGTCGCTCCCAGTGGGGAATATTTTATGGACGCAAGAGATCGTTTAGAGTACATAAAGTCACAAAATTAAGGGAATATATGTAAAATGTTCTACTCAGAGCCGATAATTGAAAATTTCATTGCTGGAATCAGCCAAGAGGACTTTTTGAAAATTGAGGCTGTAGATGATGACGAGCAGGCTTATTCAATGATTACTAAGTTATATGAACGAGATTTCGGAGCGGCTCCGAGCGGTGTTGGTGAATATTTAATTCGCAATAAATTTCAAATAGGTTCTGTAGAATCCAATAAATCCTATATCCCAGATAGCTTACTTTAAATTTTTTGTTGAAAAAGCTATTTTTAGCTGATATTAAGAATTTTAAGCATATTATATTTACGTATTATATAATTTATTTCGGGTTGTGTTT
>RFQS01000113.1 GCA_009924885.1 Pseudomonadota bacterium
TCTGGGATCGCTTGCCAAGCCTGAGAAAAGAATTTATCCGCAGCCTTAAAGACAAGATCTTCTATCTCCGCCACACATAGTTTAGCATCACCACTAATCATCGCAAGTGAATCTAAAGTAACTCCAGAACCCATTCCAATAAGTAGAATATTATTAAACTTATCTTTAAAATACTTAGGCGCGACACCTAGTAAAACTTGCGTCTGCATATCAGCTGCGGAGAATATCCCATCCTCAATTGGGATACCAGCTTCAACTTTCGCATTATTTTTTAGATAAATAGTATTAGCGAAATTATCTTTAATAACGGTTACTGTAGAATAGAGCCCATCTTGATGAAATAAAACCTCTTCCTGAGTATCATCTACATAATATCCTTGCTCACCTCTATACTTTAATGCATAATAGAGCTCTGCTCCACTAGCTGTTCTAGCTATAATAAAATTCGGCTTTAAAAAAATTAAAGCTATAAAACATAGAGCTGCAATAAAAAATAAAAAATACTGTTTCTCTTTAGAAAAACTAAGGGTAATCACTAAAGTAAGTAAAACTATTAAATTAAATATCAGCAAACACTGATTAAGACCACCTTCTAGCGAAGGAATAAAAAAGAAAACTGTAACCAAAGAACCAAGAATACCTCCAAGAGTATTAATAGAAAAAACTTTACCAATATTAGCACCTGCATAAAGCACTCTAGATCTATCGTTCAGATAATCACTGTATGTGAATATCTGTAATAAATAAGTACTAGCAAAAGCTATAGTTGCAGAAACTGGCACTACAACTATGCCAGCTAGTATAAATTTCATAAAACTCAAAGCAATTTTATACAGATCTTCGCGATGAAAATCATTCAATAAAAATCCCACTGAATCTATCAAATATAAATAAGTACCTGTAATAGATTTAAAGCTAAAGGAGCTGATAAAAATTAAAGCTGCTAAAAGCAAAACAAGCCAGTTTATATGTTCTATATCATGTTCAAAACTATTCCCCAGACTAAGTTTAAGAGGTTTAGCTACTAAATAGAATATAAAAGTTCCTAAAGCAAGACCAAATATAACTGCTGCAAGAACCATCGCAAAAGAGTAAACAGAGCTAGCAAGAATAAGGCTAAAAGCTCTCATCCAGACAAGCTCAAGCCCCAATAAAATAAAACCAAAGGCAAAGCTAAGCCACAGCAAGACCTTAGATCCTTGAGCCTCAATATTCAAAGGAGTTTCATCTTCCAAATTATCGTCATCAAAAGCTTTTGATAATTGATTTTTGGGACTGTGCAGACTAAGATTTAAAGTGAATATTTTAATCGACTCAAAAATCTCAATAACTACAGCCTTCATATTAAACAGAGATGGCAAGAAGCTGAGAATAAATATAGAAAGATGTAGAATCGCAAGATTATGTAAAGTAAGCTTTAAACCAAGCTGTTTAAAAGCAAAGAAAATCACAAAAACAATAGCAAGCAATCCAGCAAAGGTATTCACAAAATAAATCTTAGATACCGTATTAGATTTCTCTGTACCATTCTCACGATAAGCCACATAGAAATTACTCAGTAATGGAAACAAGCTACCTAAAAGTATGGAAATAGGGGCTAACATTAATGAAGAAAATAAATGTTCTGGATTAAAGAAATTACCAGTTAAGTAAGTTAAAAAAGCTAAAACTAAATTTAAAATACTAAAGATAAACAAAGAGGCAAAAGAACTTTTGGCAGGATAAAAGAATTTACTTAAAGCAGCTGCAAAATAAGAACCTACAGCGATGCCACCAAAAAAAATTATTAAAACTAAAGCTGTACTCAGAGATTCAGAAATAAAGACCTGTTTTAAAATACGTGACCAAGAAAGCTCATGTACCAATGCAGCAAAGCCACTTAAAAAAAAACAAAGATAGGCTATTAGCTTAATTATCATAAATCGCCTCTAACGCTGATATAAATTTTACTCCAGCTAGCTCTAATGGATTATTAATTGAAAAATTAGCCCAAGAATTTACTTGCCGCGGTGTCCAAGTTTTACTAGCTAAACTTGCAGATTTCCTCTGATTACATTCTCTACAAGTAGCAAAAAGATTACGAGAGTCTAAATTCAAGACCGCAAATTTAGAGGCTGGCAAATGATGATCAAAAGAAGCTTTATGTGCTTCAATCAGATGCTCAGTAACTGTTTCATTGCGTGCATTCAGCCAAGAGATTGACTCAGATCCAGCTCTAAGTAAAGCCTGTTTCACCACCTTAGGGTGAATGAGTGCTTTAGCACAGTATACACATGAATAATTATCTCTAGCCCAAATCTCTTCAAGCTGTCCTAAAGGAGGTCTCAGACTAGGTCTTGAAAGTTTAGTCGCTGGTTTCTTTTTAGAAAGTAATTTAGTTGAAGATTCAGTACCTACATGAAAAGAATTATCTTCAGTCTTAGTCTCTAACAGCTTCTTCGTAAATATTTCTAAAGAATCTAAATATAAATCCTGAATACTTTCATCGACTGGAAATAATTTACCTGTTACTAAAAACCCAAAAGACTGATCAGCATTAGCACTAAAAATTTTAAAACCCTCTCCTTGCTCATCAAAACTAATACCTTCAAGGTAATCAGAAAGATTGCCTTCTATAAAATTTACCTCAATAGACGGGAACCTTGTGAGGAAGGATAAGGTCTTACCATTGTCGCTCTGAGACTGATACACGATGCTACTTTCACTCACTTCAGAATCCTGAGGAGTCAGCCTTGAACTTGCACCTTCGGCAACAGTACCCTGAGGAGACTGCTCGCAATCTTCAATAGGCAAGACTGCTAACTTTGGCTGTGATATCGAAACTAATTCTCTTTCAGAAAAAAGGCAAGGACGCTCCTCGCCACTAAGATCCGAATCAGCATGAGGTTCTAAATCTGCTAGTACTGGGTTGAAAATCTCTAACTGTTTATATTCTGAACATTTATAAAAATACTCAGATAAATTAGTAGAAATTGCGGTGATTAAAGTTCTATAAACTTCATTAGCGTGTAAGTATTTAACTTCTTGTTTACGCGGATGTACATTAACATCGACCTCTGAGCTCGGCAGCTCTAAATTAATGATGATAATAGGATATTTCTTTACAGGTAATAAATCTTTATAAACCCTATCTACAGCAGATCTTATCGTATTACATTTAATAATACGCTTATTTACCGCAGTAAAATAATATCGCTTGTCGCTACGATTCAGCTCTGGAGCTGCTAAGTAGCCTGAAACTTTAATCGCCCCAGTATTATATTCGAAATTAATTAAATGCTCAAATGCAGATCTGCCAAATAATTCACGTGCTGTAACTTTAAAAGGCTGATCTTTTAAAACCTTAAACTGAGTTTTTCCATCAATTAAGAGTTCAAAAGAAACATTAGGATTGAATATAGAAAAGGCTTTTAACAGATCTATAATATTCTGCTTTTCTTTTACCACAGACTTCATGAACTTCAAACGAGCTGGAGTATTATAAAAAAGCTCATCTACCTCTATACTAGTACCAACTCCAGCCCCCACAGAGGATACTTCTTCTCTATCAGCATCTATATAAAATTTTGTAGCATCAGCTTCAGATCTAGTTTTACTAATACAGGTAACTTTACTTATAGAAGATATACTCGCTAAAGCCTCTCCTCTAAAACCATTCGAGTCTATAGAAAATAAATCCTCTATTTCTGTAATCTTACTAGTCGCATGGCGAGTGAAAGCTAAAGGTAATTCATTTACTGGAATACCAGAACCATTATCCGAAACTTTAATGTATCTAAGCTGTTTACTAAGCTCCACCGCAATCGAATTAGCTCCAGCATCTATACTGTTTTCGACTAATTCTTTAACAACAGATAAAGCCCCTTCTACTACTTCACCTGCAGCAATTTGATTAGCAATCAAATCAGATAGTATTCTTATCGGCATTAAAATAAATGACCTAACTTGTTTCTCTTAGTCTCTAAGTATTTTTCATTATGCTTACATGCTTCATAATGCAGTGGAACCCTTTCTGTGATTTTCAGACCATATCCCTCTATCCCATAAATCTTCTTCGGATTATTAGTAAGCAGTTTAATTTCCTTAAGTCCTAGGTCAGAGAGTATCTGCGCTCCTACACCGAAAGTCCTTAAATCAGCAGGAAAACCCAACTGCAAATTAGCCGAAACCGTGTCGTGGCCTTCATCCTGCAACTCATATGCCTTTAATTTATTTAAAAGACCAATGCCCCTACCTTCCTGCCTTAAATATACTAAAACGCCCAAACCTGCTTCACGAATCTGTTTAATCGCTCCATCTAACTGAGTTCCACAATCACAGCGCAAACTACCAAATAAATCTCCAGTTAAGCATTCACTATGTACCCTAACTAAAACAGATTTAGAGTCTTTAACAGCTTTCTCTAAATCACCTAAAACTAAAGCTACATGCTCTTTATCCGAAAGAGAATCTTTATAACCATATATTCTAAAATCTTCGGAATACTTATTTGGCAGAGCTACATCTACGATACGATGCACAAAACGCTCTTTCTTAAGTCTATAAGCCACCAAATCAGCAATAGTAATGAATTTCAGCCCAAACTCTTTAGCATACTTAAAAAGATCATCACGCCTAGCCATCTCACCATTATCTTTAAGAATTTCACAGATAACTCCAGATGGTTTAAGACCAGCTAAGCGAGCAAGATCCACTGAAGCCTCAGTATGACCAACCCTCTTCAAAACACCACCCTCTACGGACTTAAGAGGGAAAATATGCCCTGGTCTTCTCAGATCACTGGCGACTACGTCATTTGCTAAAGCTACTTCTATAGTCTTCGCTCGATCAAAAGCGCTTATACCAGTAGTCACCCCAAAACGTGGATCAGCATCAATGCTAATGGTAAAAGCTGTTTTATTAGCATCGGTATTTTCTCTTACCATGTCATCTAGATTGAGCTTCTTTACAGTCTCTGAATCTAAAGTTAAACAAATCAAACCACGAGCATGCTTGCTCATAAAATTAATAATCTCTGGGCTTACTTTCTCTGCTGCACAGATTAAATCACCTTCATTTTCACGATTATCATCATCCGCGACGATAATCATCTTTCCGTTACGAATATCTTCTATAGCTGATTCTACGGTATCAAAATCTGATGAGGTCATTAGACTTAAGTATAACTTAGTAGACCTCATTCATAGTTTGCCAATCCTCCCCAAATTAAAAATATAAAAATAATGGAAAATAAGTTTTAATTCCCATTAGCCTTAACTAGGTATTAATCTACAAATGTTTTTCTCTGCTTATGGATCATTTCAACGATTTCGATAAAAACTCATTTGCATCATCAGAAGTAGCCCAAAAAGAACTGGTGCTATCATTCTTCTCATCACGAGAAGTTGAGGCTTATAGTCTCTACCAATCCCTAGCCTTAGATCTTTATAGATCTATTACTTTCTTTAGAACTTATGGAAAAGTCGAGAAGTTCATTACAGCACATCAAGACTTTGTAGACTATAAAGAAGATATAGAAGAGCTTTGGGCTGAGTTTGAACACATGAGTGAAGAAGAACTTGCAGAGGTATCTCTAAGAATACTTACAGATCTGTAGGTTTTTTATCTTCTTGAAGCTTCCCACCCATTATCAAATTTAATTAACGTCAACATTGCTTAAATTTGATAGATCAACTCGAATAGTAATAGCACGATCTCCAATTAATGATAAGTGTGGCTTTATACAACGCTCACAGTATCCGTGCAATTGCCTTGCAGTTGCCCTGACTACTTCGTCTATTTCTGATTTTGCTAATTCCCTCTTTGTTTCTATTACTTCCTCGCCTATTTTCCATTTTTCTGTAAATTTCCTACTTTCTAAATCAGCTCTGAGATCTGCATTAAATTTTTCATTAACTGGCGTTAGTGTAAAAGATGGGCGATGCCGTTCATTCATATATGCCCTATAATTCCAATCGCCTACTCTAAAAATTTCACTCGAGATAATACAAACCTATCACAAATTCGCAGCAAAATACAAGTCCCTTTATTTCTTATCGACTGAAAATTATCACTTAATTTTATGGTGAAAAACGAGCCTGATCATTCGCATATTTATGAAGCACGCTCGAAATAAAACTCTGATAGGCTAGCCCCTCTTTTTCAGCAAGCCTCTTTAATATCTCAAGATCAGCACCAGACAATCTAATATTTATTCTAGTATCTTTAGTAAAATATCTATTAGCGGCCTGCTTCGCAACCGCAATTTCTCTATCCAAGCTTCTAGAACTCATTAATTCATCATTTTCATAAGCTTTTAAAATCTCATCTCCATAATCATCAAAATTCATTTTCATTAATCTCCTAAGTATTTTTTTATGGCTTTCCTGCTTGGAATAATGGTTTTGAGAAATATCATTTCATCTTTAAAACCCCAATAACAAAGTATCCACCTCATTCAAAGCAGGATACTGAGCAGGATCTAAAGCAAGCCTATTTAAATAATCTTGATCTCTATAAAGCTCCAACTGAATCTTTGTCGCCGCAGAAGCATTAGTAAAGAATGCTTCGCCTAATTCAGCATTAGTTAGAGTTTTCTGAAAAACCCCACTAGCTTTTTTAGTAAGAGTCGAAAAATTTTCAAATTTAGCAGTAGCGACTTTATTAGAATTAGCATCTAAAAGATTAATAACAAGATCCAATGGATCTGTAGAGCCATCTGCACTGTTATTATAATTAAACTTCAGTGCCAAAGAAGGATTTAAAGGATTCTTATTAAGCTTAACTGTCGCAGAAGCTTTATCTATAAAACGAGGACTATCTATAAATTTAAAAATTAAAGCCTGATTAAAACGTCCCCTTAAATCATTATCCACTCCCAGAGAGTTTTTCACGATTAAAGCGAAGGGTAAATCTAGTAGCTTAGACTCACCAAAATTCATTAACTCTCTATTTTTAACAAAAAATCCTTTAGCTTTATTCAGCTTTAACTTAACTGGTATCTGAATATTTGAATCATTAACTACTATATTATCTAATTCATAAACTAAATCTAGAGAAGTTTTTTGAGAGGAATTTATACTGAGCCTTAAATTAGGTAAATCTCCCAAAGGGTGTTTCTCAAGAGCTTTAGTATTAAAAGCAAAAGCAGAAACTGTAGTTAAATTTAAAGCAGTGGCATAAGAAGAAGTTAAAATAACGGGATCACTAATCACACTGAATTGATTAGCCGTAGTATCTTCATAAAAAACTATAGTATTTTTATTAATATTCACTGTACTCAAAGGAGTCTGAACAGCAGCTATCTTGATACTTTTCTCTGAACGAGTTTGTGCATCTTGTGGAAAAAAGACATTAATTTTTTTTAAATAATCTTCGACATCTACGATAAACTCTAAAGT
>RFQS01000114.1 GCA_009924885.1 Pseudomonadota bacterium
TATATTTTAAAATAGAATTCTAAAAACTTGGTATAGCTTAATTAATGAGTTTTAACAAAACTGTTTATAATCTGCATAGCCAGCAGCATCCATCTCTTCATAAGGAATAAACTTTAAAGACGCTGAGTTTATGCAGTATCTAAGCCCAGTAGGCTTAGGACCATCTGTAAATAAATGACCTAAATGAGAATCACCCTGCTTAGATCTAACCTCTACACGGCGCATACCATGAGTAGTATCTTCTTTCTCGGCAATATTCTCCTGAACTAGTGGCTTAAAGAAAGACGGCCAGCCAGTTCCAGAGTCGAATTTAGCATCAGAACTAAATAATGGTTCACCAGAAACTATATCAACGTAGATGCCACGATGTTTATTATCCCAGTAAGCATTCTCGAAGGGTCTTTCTGTGCCATTCTCTTGCGTCACTTTATACTGAAGATCAGTTAAGCAAGATTTTAAATTTTCTTTATCCATAGCTTTATCCGACTTTAACCTTATCACCAAAAATCTTCACTCTCTGCTCATCAAACATAGACTTGAGTTTTTTAGCTACAGTATCATAATCCTCTTTATCTGCCCAACTAGCTTCTGGCATTTTTATACTTACAGGTATATCTAAATCAAAGATAGAATGCTTTGCACACTGTTCTTGAGCTAATTCTCCTGAATGTATTTTAGAAACTATAGACCTAGTAAGTTTAATCGACATGCGAGAGCCTCTGCCATAAGAGCCGCCAGCCCAGCCAGTATTCAGTAACCAGCAGTTTACTTTATTCTCTTTAATTTTCTTTGCGAGTAAATCTCCATAGACATCAGGTTTAAGGGGCATAAAAGGTGCTCCAAAACAAGGACTAAAGGCTGCTGTCGGCTCTTTAATGCCTTGCTCTGTACCAGCGACTTTAGCAGTATAGCCTAAAAGAAAATACTCTTTAGCCTGCTCTAGGCTTAGCTTAGAAACCGCAGGTAAAACACCGAAGGCATCACAGCAGAGCATTATTAGATTATTAGGCTGCTCTTTAATAAATCTATCAAAACCAGTACCATCGTCATTTAGAACTACTGCATTAGGAATAAAATCTAAAGGATAAGATATTCTACCGTTTTCAGTAAGGGTCTTATCGAAATAATCTAAGCTTTTATCTTCTTTAATTCGAACATTCTCGGCAGTAGCACCGAATCTACGACTAGCAGCATAGATCTCTGGTTCAGTATCTTTAGAAAGACCAATAGATTTAGCATAACAACCAGACTCAAAATTAAACACACCATTCTCACTCCAGCCGTGTTCATCGTCACCTATAAGTAAACGCCCAGGTTCTGCTGATAGAGTGGTTTTTCCAGTCCCAGATAATCCAAAGAATATAGCGACATCCTTCCCATCTTTATCTGCATTAGCAGAGCAATGCATAGGCATAATTCCAGACTGCGGTAGAAGATAATTCAGAAGTGAAAAAACTGATTTTTTGATTTCACCAGCATAGGCGGTACCTGCGATTAAAACCTCTTTATGTTTAAAATTCACCAAAACAAAAGTCCCAGAACGTGTTTTATCTAATTCCGGGTCTGCTTTAAAGCTAGGGACACAGACTATACGATATTCTGGCTCAAAATTCTTTCTATTAATAACTCCTCTTTTCTCAGCAAATATCGCCGAGCGTGAGTTAATCGATTCCAGCATATTCGTAGTAAAAAAACTATGCCAAGCATATTCAGTAACTACTCTTACCTTAATAGAGTGTTCACGATCAGCTCCAGCAAAGCAATCTTGGACATAGAGTTTCTTATTCTCTATTTTTTGCATCTTTTCAATATAATCAAAGAACTTATCACGCAATTCGAAATAATCATCTTCATCAAAGGGTCTATTAATCTCACCCCAATCTATAATCGAGTCAGTATCTGAATCTCGCACAATAAATTTGTCGTTAGCAGATCTACCAGTGTGCTTACCTGTATAAACTATCAAGGCACCTGAATCAGAGAGCCGAGCTTCACGATTTCTCAGAGCTTCTTCATACAGCTCTGCTCTGCACATATTAAACTCAACTAATGAAGAATGGAAAGTATCTTCGATTCTTCTTAAACCATGCATCAACTCTGAAGACATGGCATGATTTTAGCATTTTAGCGATACTTTAAGAAAACTTAATGTTTTGAATTTTTAAAAATCATTCTCAAAACCAGTTAAATCATCCAGTAGATTATCTTCATCAAATATACCTAGCTCTTCAGCTTTGCCCATATTCAAGACTTTAAATTCACCGCCACGCTTAAGCCTTATAAATGGCTCACCTAAATCATTAGATGCTGGGTTATGAATTTCGATAAGCTCCCAGTTCGCAATGTAGTCACCAACCGAAACTTCAACAGTGTTATCCAAGGCTTTATCCATAGCTTTAATAGCAGCTTTTAAAACTTTAGAGCGGGTTAAATTATCAGCAACTTCAAAGACAGCTTCTTTTAAATTAATCAAAGCGATACTCTCACCATCACTCTGTATAACTCCTATCATTAGAGCTCTGTAAGCTTTCTTCGAAGAACGCACAGTCTTCTCTGCAAGACCAGTACCACGAACTTTACCACTAGCTATCGCCTTCAGAACGGAATCTGGCAGTATAAAAGGATTATTCCTGCCCGCTCCATCTTTAGAGGCTTTTATAAACTCTCTCTCTTGCTTTGCGCTATTAGACTTAATCTTAATCGCCGACCAGACAGGTCTTTTATCTGCAAAATCAAATAGATTATTTATTTTTTTAGATTTAGGTCTGCGCGAATCTCTTCTAGAAGAGGTCTTCGTATCATAACGCTCATTCATCTTCTGATAGACGGTATAACCGATAAACAAGAGTATAGCGACCACTAGAGCAATAATCGGAGTACCAATCTCAGATTCATTCTTTATTGCGGCAGCGTCACGATCTGAATAAGAGAAAGCTTTATATACTTTATTCCCATAGGACTGGCGTGGCGGTGGAGCTACAGGCTCATCAAAAGCTGGTTCAGGGGATGACCTGAAAGGAGGCGGCTCTACTTTAAAATGATCATCAAGAGACAGTTCTGGCTCTTCAAACATCAAACTAGGATCAAAAGCCTTGGAAGAAGAAAGCCTCGCGTCTTCCTCTATAAAATCCTGCCCAAATAAAGTCTGCAAATCATTATTCGCATCATGAATACCATTCTCATTTAAAGTAGTAGGGAAATCATCAAAAGAATTAGTCTTTGAAGGATTTTTATCTAAGCCTACAGCAGGTTCATCAAACAGAGACTCTAAAGGAATAGGAGCCTTTTCTGCTGGCTGAGCTTCATTTGGATAATCCTTATCCTTATAAGTATCAACATCTGACAGAAAAAATTCTATGCTAGAGAACATATCATCGCTCTGCTGCTCTAAAAGCTTAAGTACTTTTTCCTGAAGCTCAGCCTCTTCTTCAGGACTGCGAATTAGGCTTTCTGGTGAAGATTCGCCACCCTCTTCTGGATCATTAAAATTCTCATTATAATTAGTCTCTTCCCCTAATGACTCTGGAGAATAATAGGACTGTTCAGGCGGCCAAGTTCTAGCTTTTGAGTCATCAAAAGCTGATGGCTTTTCAGCACTGAAATCATCATCTATCATCGTTGTATTATTGCTCTCTAGGAACCACTCTTAAAAACTCCTCCAAAGTAGTTTTATGAGATAGCACCTTATCACGAGCAGAATCGAAAAGGGTTTTCATTTTATTTTCAGCCATAACAGCCTTGTAATCTTCTAAATCAGCCTTATTATGGATAAGAGATTTCATCTTATTCACGACAGGCATCATTTCGAAAATCCCTTCTCTTCCTGAGTATCCTGTATTATTACATTTTTGACAACCCCTGCCCTTAGCAAAGCTAATCTCTCCAGCCCTAGCTTCAAGTCCTAAATAGCTAAGCTCACTTAAAGTAGGCTGATATTCATAAGAACAGTGTTCACAGATAAGCCTCACCAACCTCTGTGCCACTACGCCGACTAAAGCACTAGCGACTAAATAAGACTCGACTCCCATATCAATAAGCCTATTAATACTGCTCGGTGCATCATTAGTGTGCAGCGTACTTAAAACCAAGTGACCAGTAAGAGAAGCCTGAATGGCAATCTCTGCCGTCTCTTTATCACGAATTTCACCGATCATTATAATATCGGGATCTTGCCTGAGTATACTTCTAAGACCAGTAGCGAAGTTTAAACCAGCTTTAACATTAACCTGTACCTGATTTACTCTAGCTAACTGAAACTCAACAGGATCTTCTACCGTAACTACATTCTTCGTAAGATCTATAACCTTAGCTAAACTCGTATAGAGTGTACTAGTTTTACCTGAACCAGTAGGTCCTGTAATAAGAATCATTCCTTGAGACAGTCTAAGCCAAGACTCAAAAGTAGGAATCATATTTTCAGGCATACCTAAATCAGTTAGCTCTAAAAATTTATTTTCATGCGGAAGCAATCTGATAACGCACTTCTCACCATGTAAACAGGGTAAAGTAGAAACCCTTAAATCGATTTTCTTACCCTCAATAATTTCAGTTACCCTGCCATCTTGAGGAATTCTAGATTCCGCGATATTCAGATTAGCAATAATCTTAATCCGTGCAAGCATGATCTTCCTATAATCAGCTTCCTGATTACAAAGATATTTACAGATATCCTTAAGCACGCCATCTATCCTGAATCTAACTAAAAGAAAATTCTCAACTGGCTCATAGTGAATATCAGAAGCCCCTAGGCGAGCAGCATCTGCGATAATACGGCGCACCTCGCTTGCGATAGAGGTATCATCAACCGCATTAATACGGCGAAGTGGAATTTCATCTATAGTTCTTAGTAAATGAGCTCCTAACTGAGCGACTTTTCTTAATTTCAGCTCAGGTAAATTAGCTTCAGTCTTAACCTCTAAAACCCTGTTCTCTACAGGCTTACTGTATGAATTATCGACTAAGCTTGGTTTTTCATTAATATTAAGAGAATTATTTACAGAAGGATTATTCACTGAAAAATTACTCGCTACTATTTCTGGAGCAGGTCCGAGAAGCTCTAAAATCACCGCCTGCCAATTATCTTTTTTAATTTCGATTAACTCAATACCAAACCTATTAACAAACTTGGATAAAATCACTTGTAAATCAGATAGCAAACCTTCTTCACAAGCCACATATAATTTTTCTTCAGTAAAAAACAGTGGAATAGCCTCTCTGATAGGCCAATTTTTATTTACAGAACCGATAAGCTTTCTATCTAACAGGCGTAAATTAAGTTCATTATCCCTAACCAAGAGAGACAATGCTTCATCAGCAGAGATATTCCCTGATCTGATTTGCTGATAGGCTGAAGCTAACTGATTCACTATGTTTATTTTAAACTAGATAGATTTTTGAGGCTTTATTTTTCCCATTCTATGTGGCCGTTAATGTTATGTTTTTCAAAAGTATCAAGAATATCAGCACAAAACTGGACTAAATTATTATTACCTTCTTCCTTTGATAATTCATAAAGCCTTATAAACATCTTCTTACCAGTCTCAGTCTGCTTTAAAGTCTTTTTTTGAAAATTATGCTGAGCACAAAGAGTTTGCCCATTACTAACAGTCGCCTCTCCACCAAATTCTTTGGGCTTAATATGGTCGACATGCAACTCCACACCCTCTTTTGCTCCTTTACCGCAGATAACGCATTTATATAAATCTCTCTCTAGGATTTCACTTTGGGTAAAATCTTCTAAGGATCTACGATGCTCGTATTCAGGATCATAGCGATAAGTACCTTTTTTTAACTTTAATTAAAAAACCACTTTGAGATAATTTTCTAACACCTCTATCTGGATCTCTAAAAATCTTACCCGTTCTCTTATAATATTCAGAAGTAACCCAATCCACTATTTCTGGATGTTCTATATTTCTATTAGGGTTCGCCTTATAAAATTCAATTAAAAGCTCTTGCTGAGTTATCTCTTTCATCGCAAAATCCTCTGTGCATTTCGAGCTAAAGCTAAATTATAATAACCTTGGTCAATTTCCACACCAATTGCTTTTCTATTTAATTTATCTGCGACTAAAGTTGTAGTTCCAGAGCCAAGGAAAGGGTCAAATACCATATCTTCAACATAAGAAAAAAGTTTTATGCAACGATAAGGTAACTCTTGAGGGAATGGGGCTGGATGCCCAATACGTTTTTTACTTTCTCCATTAAAAGTCCAGACGCCATTAGTCCATTGCATAAATTCATCTCGTGATACGTCCGAAATACCTTTATAGTTTCTTTTCCAGACATCTTTATACAAAACAAGTATTAATTCTACTGGTGCAATAACGTAAGGAGCAGATGCTGAAAGCCAGCTTCCCCAAGCCGTACGCCTAGAGATGTTTTGCTCATTCCAAATAATAGTGGAATGATATTTCCAGCCAACTTCTTTGGCAATTCTTGTAATATCAGCACCCACACTCTGCTGACCACCTTTGTTTTTATCTAGAGGTATATTCAAACAAAGACGCCCTGTGCTTTTTGTCCATTGATAAACATTAGTAAGCCATTTACTAGTAAATTTTAAATAATCATCATAATCCAGATCATCTTTATTAGAGCCATATTTAATATCGACATTATACGGCGGTGAAGTGACCGTTAAATCAATAAACTCATCTTGGAATAAATCAATATCTAAAGTATCCCCTAAAATTATTTCAGTCAAAATATTTTCCCATTTACTTAGTTAAGTATATTAATATCACCTGAGCAGTTATCTTTTATTAAAATAACGCAATTATACTTTAGACTGCTAAAAATTCTTCAAAATTACGATTTGAAACTATCATACTACTTCCCAAGATCCAGCCCTCTTAGAGCCAATTCTCCTAAGCTGATTAGCTTCTTGAAGCTTTTTCAAGGTCTTTTGCACAGCTCTTTCTGTTAAAAAAAGTTCCTGAGCTAATTCTGGAATAGTTAAATTAGGGTTTAACTTTAATAAATCTAATATTTTTACCGAACTTTTTACCGAACTTTTTACCGAACTTTTTACCGAACTTTTCACCGAACTTTTCTGAAAATTAAAAATAAGCCATATACCAGATTCTTCATATAGAATTTCAGGTTTGTGAATACCAGCATTCATACAAGTTTGAGACATTTTTTCGATACCTCTTCCCCAAGCCTCAATCAAGCCTGCTCTAAAGAAACAGTTTGCGATTTCAGGGTTAAAAGGGGCAGACTCATGTTTACGGAAAAGCTTTTCTACTGTCCATCCTTGATGGAGCTGACCGCTATTCCAAATCATC
>RFQS01000115.1 GCA_009924885.1 Pseudomonadota bacterium
CAAATCACGGGCATTTAAAAAAAACTCTCGGAAATTTTTATTGGTCATAGCAGAATCATTCTTACAGAAAATAATCCTTGATAAATTAGCCTCTCTTTTTTGTAATGAAGAATAACCCAAGCTTTGCATGTAATTTATCATTAAATCCTCATTAATATAATTAGCTTTAGAGTTGCCAAATAGCATGTAATGTTGATTCTGATTCTTGGTCAAGAAAGGAGATGGAATATCTGCAATATAAATCATCCCATTATCACTCAAAATTGAATTTAATAATTTCAAAGCACTAAGAGATCCATAAGAATAACGAGATTGCCAGCCTTCAGAGTACTCAACTGTTAAGTCTGAAAATATATTAAAAAAGTCTTGCTCTAAATTGCTCGCAGAATGTACGTCATAAGGCTCCCAACGCTGCTCAACTATCAAACTCGAAAGGTAAGCAGTATTGTTAACAATATCTTCCTCTTCACTATCAGACATACTTAAAATTCTTATCTGCTGCTTAGAGAATAGTCCATCAGAATTTCTTGCCAAAGGAATCATAGGTAAAGCATCCATGACATAATTCAAAACAGCTAAATCAATTTCCTTAAGATTTACAGAATCACCATCTAGATTAACCGCAGTGCTTGAATCTAGTAAATTTAAAACCAAAAAGCTGTAATGCTCGTTTTCAGTAAAACCTTCTAAGACCTTACGCTCTTTAATATGCCTTAAGCTCTGCTCAGAAAAATCACTAATAGTAAGTTCGATCCTATCTAAGAAACCTAAGTCTTGAGCGGCAATTAAAAAATGTCTCGAGAATATTCCGCTCCCAGAACCACATTCTAATATTCTTAATTTTCGATCAAGTGGGAAAATGTGAATATTATTCTTAAAAATACTAGCGACATTATAAGCATGTGCTAATGATGTAGTCACTGCATGAGGTATTATATGTGGATTGCCCTTTTTCACAAAAGCATCCATACCTTTCTTTGTGAAATATTCCTTAGAGATAGATTCCAACGATGATTTATTAAAATCAACCCAATCCTCAACAAGATAGAAATCTTTAGTAATTTTTTCCATAACCCTAATATTATAATACCCACAAAGAGATTCTAGAATAACTTAGGACTGTATCAAACTATTCTTTAAGCTCAAAAAACGATCTGTAAATAACTTGATCTACTATATTCAAATTAAACTGAAAAAGATCAATGAACTCATGCAAGCCTTCAGCTAAAACCTTATCTACACTAGTCAACAAAAGCATTTGCTGCAATTTAGCCATTTCATATTTAGCTCCCATATCAACTTTAGTCATCTCAGTAATCGCCCCAAGTGAAGATAGAGTCTGGTTAACACAGTAATTTATTGAGCGCGGGAAAAATGGATCAAAAATTAAGAACTCCGAAACATCACGATAATTAACTTGATGGTATTTTTTCCTATACATCTGAAAAGCACTTACAGAACGCAATACAGCACCCCACTCCACAGCATCATAAGGAGAATCGACATATTCAGGGCTTGGTAATAAGTGAAAATACTTAACATCTAACAGCCTTGCTGTTTTATCTGCTCTTTCTATCATCTGCCCTAAACGTAAGAAATGCAGAGCCTGGTCTCTAAGCATTGCATTAGCTACAAGGCCGCAAGCTACATTATTAGAAGCCTTTATCTGAGCATATAAAGGTAAAAGATTATCTTTCTGACGCTTTTTACTATATTTCTGTATAAAGTGATAAAGCTCATTTATAGTTTCCCATAATTCAGTAGGTATAATCTCCCTCACCGTACGAGCGTTTTCACGAGCATTAAGAATACAAGAGAGAATAGAATTAGGATTTAAAGTATCAAAAGTCAAAAAATGTACCACTCTCTTTTGATCTAAAGTCTTATATCTTTTAAAGAAATCAGCCTCATCACCGGAAGCTAAGACTAAGGGCTGCCACTGAACATTTTCACGATCTAAAGCT
The DNA here is from genome assembly GCA_009924885.1 of Pseudomonadota bacterium. Taxonomy (GTDB): domain Bacteria; phylum Cyanobacteriota; class Vampirovibrionia; order LMEP-6097; family LMEP-6097; genus LMEP-6097. The sequence goes on from RFQS01000115.1 coordinate 1,965, forward strand.
ATATCTAAAATCAGTTTAAGATTAACATCTATAAAGCAAGCTATGCTATCAGCCCGTTCTAGATAACGGCTCATCCAATATATAGAATTAGCTACTCTACTTAGCATAAGCCCTGACATTTAAGAATTCCCCTCACTACCCAATACCCAAGTGTCTTTACTGCCACCGCCTTGAGAAGAATTAACTACTAGTGAGCCTTTCACTAAAGCTACACGCGTAAGTCCTCCCGGAAGAACAAAAATCGACTTACCATAAAGGATATAAGGTCTAACATCAACATGCCTACCCTCAATATCATCACCAATGATAGTTGGACAGCGAGATAAAGCAAGAGTCGGTTGAGCGATATAGTCTCGTGGACTTGCTTTAATTTTTTCAGCAAAACTTTCTCTTTCAGAGCGTGTAGATTTAGGTCCAATAAGCATCCCATAGCCACCAGACTGATTCACAGCCTTAACTACCAGTTTCTCTAAATTATCAAGTACATAATCACGCTGCTTCTTGTCCTCACAGATATAAGTATGCACATTAGGCAATATGGGCTCTTCACCTAAATAATATTTTATAATCTCTGGAACATAGGCGTAGACAGCTTTATCATCAGCGATACCATTACCTGGTGCATTAGCTAAAGCAAGATTACCTTTACGATAGGCATTCATAATACCTTTCACGCCTAATAAAGAATCCTTACGAAATACACTCGGGTCAAGAAAATCATCATCGATTCTTCTGTAAACCACATCTACTTTCTCAAAGCCTTTAGTAGTGCGAAGCATCAATTCATCATTCTCGACTACCAAATCTGATCCTTGAGCTAAAGTAATACCCATCTGCTGAGCTAAATAAGCATGTTCAAAATAGGCTGAATTATAAATACCTGGAGTGAGGATAACTATCTTTGGCTTTTCAATATGATCTAGAGCTAAGTATTTTAAAGTATCGTATAAGTGATCAGGATAATCAGCAACTCTTCTAACATTCATCGTCGCAAAAGCCTGCGGGAAAGTGCGTTTCTGTATAGCACGGTTTTCTAACACATAAGACACTCCAGATGGACATCTCAGATTATCTTCTAGAACATAAAATGCGCCATCTAAATCCCTTACTAAATCAGTGCCCGTGATATGAATCCATATTTTACGTGGAGGATTCAAACCCTCGCATTCTTTTAAATAACACTTAGATGAGAGTATTAAATCCTGAGGTATGACCTTATCTTTTAAAATTTTTTTATCATGGTAAATATCATCTACGAACAGATTCAAAGCCTCTATACGCTGCTTAAGTCCATTCTCTATATTTTGCCATTCACTCGCTGGAATAACTCTTGGAATAACATCAAAAGGAAATATTTTCTCCGTTCCCTTCTTGTCACCATAAACACTAAAAGTTATACCAAGCTGATGCAATGCAAGTTCAGCAGCTTTCTGCCTGCGACGCAGATCTTTATGCGATAGTGCATTAATCTGATCTATAAGTGGCTTAGAGTGTAAATGTGCTTGTCCGTTTTCATCAAAAAGCTCATCATAGAAAGAACCCGTTTTGTAATTATCAAAATTTAAATTAGTTTCCTTCATGCACTTTCACCACTAAATTTTTTTAAATACTTACCTCTTCTATTCTAACTGTAACTGAAAGTTTTTCAGAACCACCACCTTTAAAGATTGTGCCTGAAGTTGGGGTAGCATCTCGATAATTTCTGCCACAGGCTACTCTAATATGATCTTGTGCGACAGAACAGCCATTAGTGGGATCATAACCTCGCCAACCCACATAAGGCAGATAAACTTCAGCCCAAGCGTGAGAAGCCTCAGACTGTAATTTATTTTCATAATTAGCTCCAGTATATATATAGCCAGTGCGATAGCGAGCTGGAATATTTAGAAGACGGGCTAAACAGATAAACAAATTAGCGAAATCCTGACAGACACCTTTTCTTGCAGTATAGACTTCAAATGGTGTTGTATTCAAGGAAGTAGTACCTTGAACATATTTATAATCATTGTAAATACTCTGATTTATATCCTCTAATGTGTGATGTAGACTGTAATCATTCCTCTCCACAAAGCTCATCGCATAATCTGTCAATTCTACAAGCTGAGTTTCTGGCAGTTCTGGTGGGAGTAAATAAGCCATCATCATCTGTCTCTGCCACGGCATCCAAACTAGCGGAATAGTAGTCTGCCTGCGTGAAAGACTGTGATCATCTGGCGGGCAAGCGAAAACTTTCACTCGACTTTTACTCTCTATTGATAATTGAGCATAAGGTAAATTAACACTATAATGCACTGATTGATTACCAAAAACATCCTCATAGCGAATCTCTTCACCACCTGTAGAGACTTTCAGGCTTGATAAAACTACTTCCTGCAATTGATCTTCTATCGGCTGTAATCTAAATCTATGAGTACTGTGCTCCACAATCTGCTCATATTCGTAATTAGTAATGTGAGTCACATCAAAAGTTCTGTATGAGAGTGCTTTACCATCAGGTGCATGTGTCATCGCCCGAAGATTAGTTATAGATAAATGCGGAAGACTAGCTAAAGATTGCTGGGTAGAGTCACTTAAAGATGCTAAGCTCGCAGAACTTTCAGATTGGTAAGCATAATTGAAATTTTGCAAGCCCTGCTTATTATCCCAAATCAAGCTGCCTCTTCGAGAGATTAGCAATTGACCAGACTGCATTTGATGCCAATCTCCTTGAGGGAAAGATGAAGAACTAAATATTAAAGCCGTTCTATAAGTATCCCTTGGGTCTTTTAAATCTATAGAAGCGATTTCTGAATCAAAGACATTAAGTTTGCTTGGCGGCTTCCTTCTCGTATAATACATGTTCGTCTGCGACTGAGTTCCATGAAAACAAACCAAGCTATTACCATCAGTAAGTATCATATCTGCACTACCAAGCTGATCAAACTGTTCAAACCAAACCAATAACACTTCAGGCTTAATATCTGCAAGCTTGCGAATATTACTATCCTGCATCAAACCAAGTAAATAACAGAAAGCTATCTCTGAATCTATTCGCCCCAGTGGCTCAAGAAATCTAGATTTATTGGAATGCAGTGCCTGTAATTTAGTTTTATCTAAATCTCCTTTATGCATAAACAACCAATCCCTACCAGCAAAGCTGCGAGAAAATGGCTGTGTCTCATGATTCGTATAACCTTTAGCACCCTTCATTACCTTACAAATAAAGACTGTTGAGCGAAATTTCTCCCAATCCATTAAGGCTTCAGTAAGTATTCGAGTATCTCTTGCCGCAGGATCTTTCGCAACAATCGCTCCCTGATTGTTGTTTGGATACCAACCAAACCCCCAACCAGTAGATAAACTCGCCTGAGTTTCATCAAAAAGTTTTAATTTAATAGATGGCGAACTTAAGCCATCAAAATTTAGTGCAAATATATCACTCAAAAGTCGACCCTTAGATAAAGAAAGCCCTTGTAATATTGGCTTATTAACAACTATATTATAGATAGCCTAGATTATCAAAACAAATTTAGGAAAATTCATGGGTATATTAACAGCACTACACCATATTACACACTACAGCTATGATAGACCTATTAAGCTTGGCATGCAGACTATTAGATTGCGCCCAGCACCTCATTGTAGATCACATATTCAATCTTATTCACTAAAAGTCTTGCCTGAAAAACATTTTATAAATTGGCAACAAGACCCTTTTGGAAATTACTTAGCAAGATTAGTCTTTCCAGAAGAGACTAAAGAATTTTCGGTTGAAGTTGACCTAATTACAGAACTTAGAGTTTTTAACCCATTTGATTTTTTCCTAGAAGATTACGCTGAGAAATTTCCTTTCTCCTATAGTGCGGAATTAAAAGAGGAGCTATCGCCATATTTAGAAATTAAGGAAAATGGCAGCTTACTTAAGGCTTGGCTAAAGGATTTCACAGAATCGATCCAGATCAATAAAGGCACTAAGTTAAACACTATAGATTTCTTAGTAGCCATAAATAGTGAACTAAACAAATCATTAAAATATGTGATTCGCTTAGAAGAAGGTATTCAGAACTGTGAAGAAACTCTCAAGCTTAAAAGTGGCTCATGCAGAGACTCTGCATGGTTACTTTGCCAAGCAATGCGCCACCTTGGCTTAGCGACTCGCTTTGCCTCTGGTTATCTCATCCAATTAAAAGCTGATATTAAATCTCTTGATGGACCATCTGGCACAGACCATGATTTTACTGATTTACATGCTTGGACTGAAGTCTATTTACCTGGTGCTGGCTGGATAGGACTAGATCCTACATCTGGTCTCTTCACGGGTGAAGGTCATATACCTCTGTGTTGTACTCCGAACCCTTCTAGCGCTGCTCCCATCAGTGGCTTGCTTGAAGCTTGTGATAGCAGCTTACATCACGAAATGACTATAACTCGTATTCATGAAGACAGGCGAGTCACCAAGCCATATTCAGACCATGAATGGAACAGCATTGACCTGCTTGGAAAAGCTATAGATAAAGATCTAAGTAAATCTAAAATTGAGCTCACTATGGGTGGGGAACCGACTTTCGTCTCTCTTGATAATCGCTCTGGTTCTGAATGGAATTTCACAGCTCTCAGTGATGAAAAGAAACAGCTTGGGGAAAAGCTTCTGCTATCTCTAAAAGAAAGATTTCAGCCTAATGCTCTAATACAAGTGAGTCAAGGGAAATGGTATCCAGGTGAAATATTACCTCGCTGGGCTATGCACTGCTTCTGGCGTAAGGATGCTGAACCTATTTGGGCTAACACTGGTTTAATTAAAATATCTGCTAATGAAACTAAATCTAAAAAAGAGAAAAGCAGCAGTTCACTAGAAAACAGTAAAGTCTTTTTAGAAAAATTAACTGGAAAGCTGTCTATACCATCATCCTATGTTATTCCAGCTTTCGAAGACACTATCTATTATCTCTGGCAAGAAAATAAAATACCCATAGAGAAAGAGATTTTAGAGTCTAATACCTATGAAGCTACTGAGCGTAAGCGTTTACAGAATTTACTTGATAAAAATCTGAATCAAGAAGTGGGCTACGTTCTACCATTACATTTCTCACCAAGAAGACAGAAATGGATTAGTAATAAATGGGAGTTTAAGAACCAAAGGCTCACATTAGGAATAGGAGATTCACCTATAGGTTTACGCCTCCCTCTTCAGAGCCTTCCCACTGTGATAGCCCCAGATGGTGAATTTTTACTAAAACCTAGCCCTTATGAGCAGAAAGCCCAACTTGCTTCTTATAGTCAGCTACGGAGCAAGATCTTAAAAAATCCAAAGAAAAATATTCACGACAAGGATTTTAAAGACGACCC
>RFQS01000116.1 GCA_009924885.1 Pseudomonadota bacterium
TTAGAACAGGAATACAGACAAATAATTCGCATAAAACAAAACTTAGAAAAAGACAAATACAGCACAGAAGTAACCATCCAGACCCTAGAGCAAGATTTACAAAAATTATTTCAAATTGTGCATCAATCTCCAGAAGAAGGGACTACGGTAAGTGAAAATCAATTTAATGAATTAATGTCTGAAAAAAATTTATTAACAGAACAAAAAAGAAATCTCCTCGAAGAAATCGGTAGTTTAAAAAGAGAACTAAAACATAATCTAGAAGCTAAGGATAAATATCTTGAAAAAACTAGTTCCATAGAAGCTCAGCAAAAAGAATATGCACGCTTTGATAAATTACATAGCTTAATCGGTCACTCTGAAGGAAAGAAATATCGAGAATTTGTACAAGCACTTAGCTTTGAGATGGTTATACATCATGCTAATAAACAATTAGAGAGTATGTTTGATCGTTATTTATTAATCATGGATAAAGATATGCCTTTAGAGCTTAATGTCGTAGATAACTATCAAGCTGGCGAGATACGCAGTACTAAAAATCTTTCTGGTGGTGAAAGCTTTATCATAAGCCTTGCTCTTGCCCTAGGCTTATCTAAAATAGTCAGCTCTAAGGTAAATGTAGACTCACTATTTTTAGATGAAGGCTTCGGCACTCTAGATTCAGAAGCTCTAGAAATAGCTTTAGAAACTCTATCTAATTTAAAACAAACTGGAAAGCTGATAGGCATTATCTCCCACATGGAAGCTCTTAAGGAAAGGATTCCTACTCAAATCAAGGTGGAGAGTGTATCTGGAGGTAGGAGTGTTCTTAGTGGTGCTGGAGTGAAAAATATTAGAGGCGTGTAGCGGCTACACACCCTCTTAGTCCCCACGAATATAAAGCCACTTAGCATCTATCTTTTTAAAATAACTCCTTTCTTGCATGAAACTCTTTTTCTTAGCCTTCTTGAAAAAAGCCTTAAATTCAACATAGCCCTCATCATCAAACTCTAGACCTCTGTCCCTGTCTATAATTTCAAGATATAGCCATTCTAAATCTTTCTCGAAATTTAAAAACTTAGGTCTAAAATCTTCGTGCCAAGTCTTTAGAAGATAGTCTCTAAGCTTAAAAACATAAGCCGAATAACGCGAACGCATTAAAGCTTCTGCCGTAGCAGCTTTTAATAAACCGTCGTGTAAAAATTTACAACAAGAAACGTAAGTCTTACTAGAACCACATGGACAAATGTTTTCAGCACAGTCTTCGCTCATATCAAGAATAATACCAGAAAAATTATCCTTCTAATTTGGGCGTGTAGCCAAGCGAACAAGTTCAAGGCTGAGGAGGGTGAATGACCGCAGTGCACTAGGTGTGCATGAGGATCATGAGGACGACGAAAACGCAGAAATTGGAGTTTCGCTACACGCCCAATTTTACTGGCTTAAGCGTAACTAAATACTCAGCTAAAGCCTCAACTTCTTTATCAGTCCCAACTAAAGGTGGCATGATATTTAGATAGCTATTCTTTTCAGGATCAGTCTCACGCATCATTAACAAGAAAGTTTTAATACCCTCTAAATCACGTTCACCCAGTAGCTTTTTCATGCTGCGGTAGCCATCAGTAGTGTGGCAAATCATACACTGCTGCCTAAACATAGAAACACCTATATTATCTGGGTCCTCCCATTTACTAAAAGCGGCAAAGCTGTCTTTATTTATGGTCTCTAAATCAGCCTTTCTGATGCCATTAGAATACATATAGTTATAAATAACATAAGGCTTTCTCAGCATCTCTCTTGACCACTCAGACATAGAAGTCACTCCTAGACCACAAACCAGAAAAGCTACAGCCGAACCAAATGAAAAACCTCTAGGATTTAAATAAGGACCCACTAACGCAAAAACCAGTACAGTACCTGAAAGTATAAGACTTAGATAAATAGCTCTAGCTAAAATAGAAAAATTCCCTACTCCAGAACTCTGAATCCCAGTAAAAATATTAGTTATTACCGCTTGAGGGACTTGTGAGAAAAACCAAAAACCAACAATTGGTCCAATTAAGAATACTGGAATAAACCATTTAGAAGAATACTTCAGCATATAGGCTCTGAAATTCGCGACATCTTCACTCTCAGAAGCTTTCAAGCGTGCAGAAGTAATCAAAGAATACATACCAGCGATAGCGAGCATAACTAAAAGTCGAAGAATCAGAGATGGCCAATATGTAGGATTAAAGAAACCCTCATACCAAGCCTTAGATTCAATCCAGCCACCTGGTGTTAGCATAAAGCTTAAAATGCCATTAATTATGATAAGCGTAAACACTGATAAAACTGCATACCACTGTGCAAGAGCTAAATGTAATTCTTTAGAAACCTTATCCCATGTATAGAAATAAACTAAAACTGTAGCGATCTCAGCTACAAAAAATAAATACTCAGTAGCCCAGCCCAGCGAATAGGTCTGTATCAAAGAAGCCGTGCCGTCTGGACTAACTAAACTGATAGAAAACCAAATCCCTACTCCAGTTACAGCACCAGCGACAGTGGTAACCATCATAAAAAATTTAGAATGCTTTCTTAAATAGGCATAGAGCATTTCTGAGTTATGTCTTAAAGCAAAGTCATTAGAATCACTTCTCTTCAATGCTAAATATTCTGTGACAGCAAAGAAAATGCCGCCACCCACAGCGAAGTGTGAAATAAAGACATGGATAACAGATATCAAACCCACTGCCCATGAGCCACCTAAACCAGGTATAGACCAAAGTGGATAATTCATGCTAAATACCCCCAAATCGTAAATGCTATTAAACCAATCAGTATCATCAAACCATATATATCAAAGAACATACTCAATTTAGGATTCTCTCCTTTATCAATAAAAGGAGCCGCAGCAAATATGCCGCCTATTAAAGCGAATATTAACAGTCCTACTTTCTCACCTTCAATAAAACCTATATGTGCTGGTAGTAGTTTCAAGAATTGGAACATACCAAGAAAATACCACTCTGGCTTAATACCAGCAGGAGCAGCAGCAAAAGGATCAGCTTCAGGACCAACTCCCCAAGGGAAGAGAATAACAATAGTCGCTAAAACATTAAAAGCTAAAAGCCAGACCATCAGATCTTTCATAAAAAAATCTGGAAAAAACATTTCATATTTTTTCTTTTCAGGAGCTTGTGCTTGAAAAGACTTAGGCTCAGACATTCCATGTAACTGAACTAAAAGTAAATGAATACCAGCTATAGCAAAGAGTCCTAACGGCAGTACTATCACATGAAGCAAGAAGAATCTAGAAAGCGTTCCCTGCCCAACTTCTGAGCCACCTTTAAGCAAATTAGCTAGAATACCACCAATTAAAGGAACCTGCTCTGCAATATCAATACCGATCTTAGTCGCAAAAAAAGCAACCTCATCCCAAGGCAGTAAATAACCAGTAAAACCAAAGCCAAAACAAAGCATTAAAAGTCCTAGACCACTTATCCAAGTGAGTTCACGCGGTTTTCTATAAGCCTTCATAAAATAAGCACTAAACATATGTGCAAACAATACAAAAATAAGGATATTAGCTCCCCAACTGTGCATGGAACGCACAAACCAGCCAAAATCAATCTGAGAGTTAATAAATAATACAGAAGAGTTAGCGGAACTCAGTTCTGGAATATAGTAAACCATCAACAAAATACCAGTCAGAAACTGCACTGCAAGCAAGAGCATCGCAATACCGCCCATGTAATACCAAAAGCTCTGTTTATGTAACGGCACCTTCTTCTTTCCAGCGGCAGAAGCGACAGCAGAAAGACTAAGCCTCTCATCTAACCATTTAAACGTAGTTTCAGAAATTTCACCTAACATAAAAAACCTCTTCTTAGAACTTAAAACCTAAGCTCTAGATACAATCAACTCCCCAGAAACGACCTCTGCTTTTAAAGCCGCTAAGGGTTTAGGTGGTGGACCTGCTAAATTTTTACCACTAGCAGCATCAAACACAGGCACAGAAGATATGCTTCTTCTCCGAAGAGAACTGTACTGTACAACCAAGATGCGTGCAAATAGCATTGTATGCATGAAATGCTCCGTCCTCAGTTCTAACCATCAAAGCTGGTATACTACCGAATTTAAAATTCTTTGAACTTCCAGGAATAAAATCGTCAGCCTTACCAAGAGAGAGAGAGGTAACCTGAGAATCTTCCCCGGTCTTCTTTTCTGCACCAGACATAAGATATCTAAAAAACGGGTAAGTCGCAAAAGCAGCCCAAATCGCAGCAAAAAAACCGCCTAGCACTCTAATGAAATCTTTACGGGTTAAATTAAACATTAGCTTAAAACCTCCTTATCAAAAGCATTATGTGCAACTTTTACAAGCCAGCCAAGATAAACAATCAGCAAAAATGCAAGTATGCCAAATATAAATAACCAATCCCACTGAATCTTCACTGAAACTTTAGCTGGATCAATATAGTTAATAGTCTCAACGACTCTCAGGTAGTGCCTCATAAAGACCATCCCAAGAATAGTAAGTAAAGCATTTACCAAGGTTATAACGAAAGCAAACTTAGAACCCTTAAGTACTGCGAAAAGAGCCATGATTAAAGATACAATCGCAGTAAAGAAAGATAAACCAAAACTAATAGTCGCTGGTAAATGTTTCCCCATGTAAATGAGCATCACTTCTCTAGGTAAACTTAATAAGAACCAAACACCAGAGAGGAACTGAATAAAAGTAAGCACTAAATAAATCGTCGAACCAAACTTAATTAGCCAAGTAGAATAGGATTCTGGATTATCTGATCCAGTAATTAAAGGATCATTAACCTCTAGAGTAGCTTCTGGAGCATTCTTTCGAGTTTTTAAATATAGACCAAAACAACCAATAGCAAGACCAGTAACAGCGATAGAGCCGATAATAGTGTGTAACAATCTTGGTAAAATCTGAGGCTCTGCATGATTCAAAGCAAGTCCAGTAGTCGACTTAGACAATTCCAGCCATTTTTCCGGCTGCAACATTAATGTCATATTATTAGTGAAAATATAGGCTATCACTAAGAAAAGCAAGCTAGCTGCAATTAAAAGCCAAGGTGCAAACGCACCTAATTTTTTAAAATTAAATTTATAGATATACAGCAGATAATAAGCAATTATAAGAATAAATACTATAGATATCCAATAAGAACCCATCAAAATAGAAGATGTATAGAACAGTGGTCCATAAAGCAATTGGATAAAGAGTAGAGGTACTATTCCTTGAGTGATCGCAAAAGAAGTGAATATAGGTAAAGAGAAAGCTAACTGCTTGCCAATCCTAGAATAAAAAGAATCAGCATTTTCACCACCGATAAATAAACAAATCGCTGAAACAAAGCCACCAACTAAACTAATGTTCATCGGAATCAAATGCAAAAAGAATCCCAAAACTAAAAGAACTTCAAGTACAACAAATGGTGCGGGAAATGGAATAGGTTGATAACTAGGTATACTGACTATTTCACTCATAAAAACTTCTCTACTTTCATCTTATCCAATACCAGAGATATTTTTATGCATTATCAGCAAATTTAAGAAATATAAAATCTTTAAAAATGATTAAAGTTTAAGCAGTAAGCTCGCTAAAATTAAGCATGAATGAAGATCGCTTTTTTTAGTACCCAAAAATATGACAGAGATTTTTTCTTGAAAGAGAATGATAGATTCAATTTTGATTTAGTTTTTTTTGAAGTTCATTTAAAACAAGAGACATTAGAACTTGCGAAGGGTTATGAAGCTATCTGCGTCTTTGTCAATGACAAGATAGATCAAGCGATGCTGAAAGAGTTACATAAAAATGGTACCAAACTAATCGTCTTAAGATGCGCTGGCTTTAATAACATAGATATAAAAGCAGCACAGGAAATAGGGATTACAGTAATGCGAGTACCAGCCTATTCACCATATGCCGTAGCAGAGCACACACTAGCTTTAATACTCACACTGAACCGTAAGATTCATAAAGCTTATAACAGAGTTAGAGAATCGAACTTTAGCTTAGATGGGCTTTTGGGCTTCGACTTATATGGGAAAAAAGCTGGGATTATCGGCACAGGTAAAATAGGCAAGCTAGTAGCTAAGATACTTTCAGGATTCGGCTGCGAGATTTTACTCTATGACCCTTTTCCTGACAGTCACATAGGATATGGTAAATATTATGATTTAAAGACCTTGCTAACTGATTCAGATATAATCAGCATACACTGTCCTCTTAATGATAAAACCAAGCATCTGATTAATAAAGAATCTATTGCTCTAATGAAAGAAGGTGTAATGATAATCAATACAAGTAGAGGAGCTATTATTAACACAAAAGATGTCATACAGGGATTAAAATCTTGCAAAATAGGCTATCTAGGTCTAGATGTTTACGAAGAAGAAGAGGAATTATTCTTTGAAGATCATTCCGAGACGATAGTTCAAGATGATGTATTAATGAGGCTTATCAGCTTCCCCAATGTTATAGTTACCGCTCATCAAGCCTTTTTCACGCAAAATGCCATGAGAAACATCGCCGTCACTACACTTAAAAATATTAAAGACTTTGAAGAAAATAAAGAACTAAATAATTTAGTTCTCCCCTAATGACGACGAAAACGCAGAAGACGGGAAATGTGGGGACTGCTCGCAAACGTGCAATTTCAAGGCTGAGGAGGACGAATGACCGCAGTGTACTCGGGGTACATGAGGATCATGAGGACGACGAAAACGCAGAAATCGGAGTTTGCGGGCAGTCCGATGATAAAAAAAAACTCCCACCTGAAAGGTGGGAGTAATAGACCATAATTATAATTTAGGATTTAAAATTCTTATTAAAATTTAGTATCTTTTTGGACCACGGCTTCCGCCACCGTTACCGCTACCACCGGCAAAAGATTTTCTTGGCTTACGGTCATTATTATCAAGTGCGAAATCTACTTTAAGATTTCTACCTTTTAATTCATAACCATTCAAGGCTTCCTTAGCTTCGCTAGCTTTTTCATCACTCTCAAAAGTTACGAAAGCAATCCCTTTTCCTTCAATGAGCTTACATTCAACAATAGCCCAGTTTTGGCTGATTAGATCAGACAATTCTGAAGAGGTTACTCCATAATTTAGATTCCCGATAAATAATTTATTTCTTTGCGACATTAACATTAACTCCTACGTAATAGAATTCACCTAAATAAGAGTTAAATGAGAACCCTAACTTAAATTACTTCTGACTTGCTTATTCTAGCAAAATATACCCAATAATCAACTAATGATTATTAAT
>RFQS01000117.1 GCA_009924885.1 Pseudomonadota bacterium
GGCGCTGGTGCCGGCGCAATCCGCGCGTCGCGGCACTCACCGCGGCGGTCGCAGGGCTGCTCGTCACCGTGGCCCCGGTGGGCTTCGTCGGCTGGGCCGTGACGAAGGACGTGAAGGTCGGCATCGGCGTCACCCAGGTGCCGGGCACGCGCGAGTGGATCATGTCGTCGATGTGGCCGATGGGCGTCGACCGCAGCATGGTCAACACCTTCATCCGACCGAGCTACAGCCCCGGCTTCATGTCCAACGGTGCGCTCTTTGACGGGAAGCTGTTCTATCAGGCGGGTGTCTACAACGGCATCGACGGCGGCGCGGCGGGTATCTTCCGCCAGGGTACGGCGATGGCATGGGCGGGCAACACGTGGTGGGAGCCGCTGGGCCCGTTCGGACTCGGCTATTCCGACATGGAGCACCATGAGACGCCCGCCATCCGCATCGGCACGAGCGGTGTCTTCGCGAAGAGCCCCGCGCGCCTGATCGCGGACAGCCTCGCGTTCGCGAATCCCGAGAACACGGTCGTGCGACTCTCGGACGGCACGCCGCTGGCCGAACCGGGAGCCCTCGGCCCGGACACCCGCGTGGATCGCTTCAACTACAACCTCGCCACCGTCGACGCCGGCTGGAAGTACGCCGGCTGGGCGGTGAACTTCGAGTATTACTTCCGGCTCCTCGACGACTTCGTGGGTGTCGGCACCTTCGAGCGGTCGAGCATCTACGACCACGGCGGCCTGGGATATCTGTCATGGTTTTGGCTAAAAGACCTGCCGTGCAAGATTCGGCGAAAGCGATATCGAGTTCTTTCTCTATAAGATATTTAGCGAGAATAGTTGCTGTTGTATCTTCGTCATAGGCATAGATATACTTTTGCATTTTGTTTTCAACTTCATTGATAACTGGCTGTATAAGTGTTTCAGCGGATTCTTTGGTTTTTGCTTTAGCTGTTATGCGTACATAACATTCTCCAAGATTAGCGTAGGGGGCTATGCTGGGGTTTACTCTGCTGAAGATCTCATCACCAAGTATTTCTGCCATGTGTGATTCACCGATATTGAAAAATTTTATTTTACGTGAAATTATTACAGATTCTAAATCTCTCTGTTGAAGCTCATTCTGAAGAAATGCCTTAACATGATGCTCGAACATATTTTTCATTTCAGAAGGAACGCCAGGAAAGGTTATTAATGTAGCTTCTCTATGTTGGAGTATAATTCCAGTGGCTGTGCCAGTTGGATTCGGGATTAACGTAGAACCTTCTGGGACTAAGGCTTGCCTGAAGTTAATCTCTGGAATGGGTCTATTAAAGGCTTGAAATTTATCTAAGAGTAACTGCCTTAATTCAGGACTCTCAAACAGTGGTCTCTGCGTAAAATCAGATATTACTTCATGGGTAATATCATCACTAGTAGGCCCTAGCCCGCCAGTGATTATTATTAAATCTGAACGTGAGCAGGCAAGGTCTAAGCAGAGTTTTATGCGTTCAGGGTTATCACCCACTGTCGTATGAAAATAAGTGCTGATACCGAGTGCGTTTAGTTCTTCCGAGAGATAACTAGCATTAGTATTCACTACATGACCGATTAATAATTCAGTGCCGATGGCGATAATTTCAGCTTTTAAATTCATATTAATTTTGCAGGGCTAGAGTATGACCCTGTATTTTCTCATTAATTTGTCTAATTTCATTGCTAATAACTGTGCCTACTTTCTTTAGTGTATCCTGTTTAGGGAGTTTTAAGCCGAGTGATCCAAAGCTTTTCTGTACCATTGGATATAAATTCTGTGGTAATTTTTTCGTCATCATATCGCTATTAAAGAAATTACTCTTACTGTTTTTTGTTTCTTTGCTAGAAAGTGTTGCGTTAGCATTTGCTACGCCTAAAACAGATGAAACTAGACTGGCTGAGAGTTCTATTATGCGTTTATGATTGGGCAGAAGATTGCTTAGTAATTTTCTTACACCGAGTAATAGAGCTTCATTAAAACAGCTGAAATCCTGATTAGCTGTGAGTTTTAACTTATTTGCATAGGGATTTTTGGTTTTAATTTTGAGCATTAGGTCTGCAAGACTGTGCTTCGCACTGTAAGTCGCTAACATGGGTAAAGCTGGAATAAGCATGATGGCACTAGAGGCGAATTTAGATATTTTCCTTAAAGTCTCTGAAGTTTTAGGGATTGAGTTTTTAGTTCTGATATGGTCATAAGTACTAGCAGCTATTCCTAATACGGATAATCCCCTTACATAGGTTGCGATAATACGGTCTTCATTGTTCTCGAATTGTTTGTTAAGTGGTTTTTTGTCATCCTCTATATGAAGACCTAATAGCTTAGCTCCTTTTAGCATTAGTCCTTTAATTGATTCAGGCATGCTCTTAGTTTTATTCGCTAATAATTCTTCAGCACTATTGACTATATATATAAAATTATCACCTGAGAATTTTCCTTCAAGTAGCATAGAGGCTGTTCCAATAATCATTTCAAAAAGAGCTGTATTAGCAGTGAAATTTTCCACTTTTAAAGCATTTTTCTCAAGATCTTGATGAATTTCTTTGAGTTTCGTTATTTCTGGAATAATACCTGCATCATTGATGAGTTGTTTAACTTGATTGATTCCTAGAGAGGCTGGATTAGCCTTTAATGGATTCTCAGTTAAAGGCTTTGCGATATTAAGGTTAGTGGTCGTTGCATTAAGCAATGTTGTAGGTATCTGGGGTTAAATGAGAATTATTCTCATTTCTCTTCTTGCTATTATTCTAAGCCTTATTGAGAATAATTATCAATAAAGAAATGATAAATTTTAAAGTTTTAGTATTGACTAAGGTATATGATTCTTGTATGTTCAGCTTGGGAAGAGGAAACTAAGTATCTTGACTCATGTCAAGATAAGTTCAAAATTATTCAATTAGACATCGGTTATCTTCAAGCTGCATTAAATTTGCAGAGATTTATTTTAAAGGACGGGGAGGTAAAAAATGGAACTGTCTGGCAGACCTCTATTCTGAGCGGCGGGTACTCGCCTTCAATAGAGAAGATTTATTTTATTGGCACTGCTGGATTGATTTCTGAAGCTGATATAAATTGGGATATGCCAGTATTTTCTGTAAATAAAGTATCTTTAAGCTTGCCACTTAGTCTTAAAAAGCAGGCTTATCTACCTAAGGCTTATCCCGAATTTATTTTAAAGACGAGTACTGAGCTGAATGTGGCGGATTGTATTTCTGCACTAGAGATTACAAGTAGCTCTGAGCTTAGTCTTGACATGGAGCGTTTAGTTTCTCTAGAAAATGGGGAGGACGGCGAAAACGCAGAAATTCGAATTCCGCTACATGCTGATGATGGAGCTGTGTCTAAGCCTCTTCTAGAGAATATGGAGCTGTATGGCGTCGCACAAGTAGCAGCAGAGTTTAATATTCCATGTTCAGCTATTCTAGGAGTTACGAATAGAACTGATGCTTCTGCACATAAAGACTGGATTAGTAACCATAAAAGAGTTTCAAAGCTACTTTGCGAGTACTTTTCAGACTTTCTGTAGGCTCTTTTCTCTAATGAATTCTGCAAGCTTATAAGCTTGGTTGCGGATCTCTGGCACCGCCGTAGTTTCCCAGAGTTTACCTTTAAGAGCTGGTCCTAAAGTAAAAAGCACTTCTGAGGTTTTAGCGTCTTTGTCTATTAAAGCACCATCTGAGCTTGCTTCAAAACCAAGAGATAATGAATCTGGTTTAATAGTGCCGTCATTTAGAAGTTTACTTAATAGAGGATCTTCTATTTGACAAAAATCAAATTCTAAGCCAGAACAATTAAGAACTTTTGACACTTTCAAGCTTTTAATTTGCTGATCTGCTTTGTTAATGTATGAGACCTCTACAGTCTTAGCTGATTCATTAATTTTATATTCAAGTATTTTACCTGAATAAACTTTAAGCTCAGCATCTGAGATCATCGAATGAAAAATCAAAGCTATTTCAGGAGCCATTCTGTGCCTGTGAATGTCCCAGAAATGCCTCAAGCGCTTCATGAATTTTTGTTTATTTATATCATTTAATCTCTGCCACAGAAGCTGCGTGTGAGGTCTAAGTTTATCTATAACCTGACGCCAGTTTTCTTTGTTACTCAGAGATCTTATTTTAGTTCTAATATCACGAAGTATATGAAGTAAGCTGAAATCAGCTTGTTTAGACTGTTCCAAGAGGGCATCATAATTAATTTCAATCGGTTCCAAGTCCAGCTTATGAGTGTTAGGCAAAAGTCCATGACGAGAGAGTGTGTGTATAGTACCTTTATGACCTTTCATCTTTAGCTCAATAGCCTTGTCTATCATGGTAAGCCCAGTGCCGATAAAGAGTAATTCGTCATCATCACTTAAATTTTTTAATGCTTCCTTTGACCAAGGGTCTTTAGCGTAGAATTTACTGGAGTAAAAGTCCTCATTCTCCACCTTAGGGTTTCTTGGGAAATAATTTCCTGTCGCTAAGATGATTTTATTAGCTTTGAATTTTTTACCACTTTCTAAACTTATATTAGCTTCGTGATTATTTAAGCTATCAATATTTACAGCTTCATCATTAAGTCTAATGAATTTTATATTAGGCTTCTTATCAAGATTTGCTCTGTGTAAGATAGTTTCAAGATATTCACCGTAGAGCATTCTTGGCACAAATGTCTTAGCACCGATGTTTACATCACGTTTCTGCGCCCAGTTTAAAAAATGATTTGGATTATCTGGAAAAGCACTCATATTCCCAGCTGGAACGTTTAATAGATGAAATCTATTACTGGTGGAATAAGCAAAGCCACGAGAAAATCTTGGCGATCTGTCTATAAGAACGATACGAGTCGCTACTGTAAAATCACTACTCAGTAAGTGAGTCGCTAACAGAGTTCCACTAAAACCACCGCCAATAATTGCAATCGTCTCTTTGTAATTATCATCAGCTAAAGTGGCATTAGTATTAAGACCTTTCAAGAATAAGGCTGTATCCTCTTTAAAGCTCAGCTCATTATTTTCAAAATTATTATCATAGAGGAAATTACTTTCGCTGTGATTGGCTTCTAAGGGAGGAGAGTAGATATTAATCGATACATATTTTTCATCAGATTCATTATGAATCTCGTGCTCTAAGCCAGCTGGTAAAAATTCAACATCACCAGCTCTAAGCGTACCAGAGACTTCTGAACCATCGGGGTAATAGTTTTTATATTTAATTTCACCAGAAAGAACTATAGTCATGGCATCAGAAACACCATGATTATGCCTAAGCGTGCCCTGTTCTGGTAACAAGCAGAGCATCAGGCTTTCAAAATTTTTAGACTTAACTACAAGATTTCTTGCGTATTTAAAATTTGAAAAATTTTTCAGATCACTTAAATTAATCTGAGTATATTTATTAAAATCGCTCAGGCTGCTCTCTTCCATAAGCCTAGGATATCAAATTTTGTGAATACTTGAAAGGGTAAGTATTTATTACTATAAAGTTTCGATAAGATACCCACCTAGATTCCTTTCTAGAGAGTTAAAGTTAATGCCAATGATGTGAAGCTGTTTATTAGGTATATTTAAATATTTTTCATAATATTTTTTATCTTTAATCTGCTTTAAAGCAGCTTCAGGTGAGCTGTCTACTTTAAATTCAAAGAGGTAGATGTCAGAATCATTTTCTAATACTAAATCTATTCTCCCAGAGCTAGTTCTATCTTCTGTATTTACTCTAAAAGAAGTTACACGCATCAGTAAATAAAAAATTAGCTGGAAATATTTTTCATTTAAATTCTTTACTGGGATTACTTCGTAAGGAATAGAAGCGAAGAAAGGTTTTAATAAGGAAAAGAATTTTTCTAAATCATTTTCTAGGATGGCGTCTTCTAATACTTTAGTTATAGCATTAGCTCTTTCTGGTCTTTTCTCATCTATGTAAACTTTTAAAAGACTCTCTATGAGCGAGTTTTTAACCTCAAAATTAGGGTAACAGAGAGTATATCTAGTTATGTCATTTCTGACACTAAAATCTTTAATGGTTAAATAGCCAGTATCGTAAAGAATAGGCAGTAATGGAATACTATCTACATCATAACTCTTTAAAGAACTATCAATAATCGTAGCTTCACCCTCATATTCCTCTATGTCTGGGGAATTTAATTTAATTAACTCTACAAGATAAGTTGGAGTACCACTTTCAAACCAGAAATTATTAAATTTCTCTTCATTAAAGAAACATAAGGTAGAGAAAGGGTTATAGACCTTAATCTCAGATTCAGAAAATCTATAGCCGTTATACCAGTATTTAATTTTCGCTAGCAGAGTAGATCTGCTAATGGAGCGCTTTTCAGCGATTAAGTCTATATACTCTGAAAAATTACTATTTAATTCCTCTTGGGTAATTCCGAGAAGAGCTGAATATTTTTCCTGCATCGAAATATTTACTAAATTATTTAATCCAGAAAATATAGAGGTTTTAGCAAATTTACTAACTCCAGTTAAAAAAATGAATCTGAGATTAGCATCTTCAGATTTCATGATTTTGTAAAAATCATGCAGCACCTCTCTATTTTTTGCAGCCATTTCAGGTCTGGTAACGTGTTTGATAATTGGATCATCGTATTCATCTACTAAAACTACTACCTTTTCACCATACTTTTTCGCTAGTTCGTGAATTAATAGCTGAAACATTCTAGATGGGCCGCCAGAACTGTCTAATTTTACAGAGTGATTTTCAGCAATATCTGATATCGCTGATTTAAGACCTTTATATAGATTTTCACTAGTATCTTTTTCTATCGCAGAAATATCTAAATTAATAACAGGGTACTCTTTCCAAACATAATCAGAACTATCTATCCATAGTCCTTTAAAAAGATGCCTTTTATTTCTAAAAATAGCGCCTAATGTAGACACCAAGAGAGACTTACCAAAACGGCGTGGGCGACTGAGGAAATGTGCTTTAGACCCTGAAGAGAGAAGTTCATAGATATATGCTGTTTTATCTACATATAAACAGTTATCTTCTATGATCTCTGAAAAAGTCTGCTTGCCTATGGGTAACTTTTTTAGCATAGCTCTAATTATAGCTCTCTGCATGGTTTGAGAAATTTGTGAATTTAAGAATGGTAATTCAACAAATCAATGTGGAATCCTGTATCTGTCGCTTTAACTCTGTTTCTCCCGAGTTTGACAGTACATACACATTGCAAAATTCTAAAAGTCTTACAGGGCAGGGGTTTTAGCGTTTC
>RFQS01000118.1 GCA_009924885.1 Pseudomonadota bacterium
CAGACTTACATCTGTATGGATTTTTGAAATATTTTAGAATGAGACAGCCCTGAGGTCTGAAATTAATTGTTAAATAAACAATGAAAATCATCCATAACAAAATCTGCCTTCAAAGCTAATATCTCATCTACTGGCAGCGTCGAGGTCATAGCCACCACTCTAGCTCCAGCATTAAGTCCAGCTGATATACCAGATTTAGAATCCTCAAAAACCACACATTCTTGAGGCTTAAAACCAAGCTCCCTAGCAGCTTTTAAATATATTTCTGGATCAGGCTTACTATTTTCTATCATGGTATCATCTACGACTAAGCTAAAATACTTTCTCAGATTAGCTTTCTCTAAAGTAAACTCCACATTAACTGGTGGGGCAGAAGTTCCTATAGCTCTTGGTATATTAAGGCTATCCAAAAGATCTAAAAACTCTATTAATCCTGGTGCTGGTTTTATAGAATCCCAATAAAGCTCCCTATAAATAAGTTCTTTTTCTTGAGCATATTCTTCGACTAATTCATCAGTCAGACTTTTATCAAAGAGATTTAAAAGCCATTCTCTATTCGTTCTGCCATAAATCTTTTCAGCCATATCTTCATCTGCAAGATGAAAACCTTTACTAGAGCAAAACTGCTTTAATGCTTTTTTATGAAACTCAGTGTTATAAACAAGGACACCATCCATATCAAAAATAACAGCTTTAATATCCTTGAAAATTTCCTTAAAGGTCTGGGAATGATTAATCGTACTCATATGGGAAAATAATAACTAATGCATGATTAAAAAAGTAAAAGTTTTAAATAAAGATGAATGCGAAAATATTTTCAAAATTATACTTGAGCTAAAAAGCTATTGGAAATTAAGGAACGAAGATGATCACCCATTTGAGCTGCCTAGATTTACTCTAGGAGCAGTTAGTTATATAGATGCCATAGGCTCCTACCAGAATTATCAAGAAGAAGCTGCTTTACAGAACCCTTTACTTGAAAAGCATTTAGGTGATTTATATGTAAAAGTCTTAAATGAACTAGAAAAATCTACTGAAATAAAGTGTGAATATTCTAAAACTAATGCTCTACCAGGTTTTCATATCTTTGGTAGTGATATTTATTTCGAGGAAGAAGCTGGTAAATTTCATCACGATAGACAAAATGAATTAATTGACTGGGGAGAAATAAGCTATGACCCGATAAAGAATCTCAGCTTTACCTTATCCATAAAGCTTCCTAATAGAGGAGCTGGATTAATATTACTAGGTGACCAAGTAGAAGTGGAAAATTCCTTTAAAGAGAATGAAGAAGACAGCCAAATTTTAAAAGAAGTCATAGAAAATAGCTTTCAGATGAATACCATTTTTCAAACAAGAGATGATACGCATATAAGTTTAAATGAACTTGAATTTATTAAATATGAAGAAGGTTATATGTTTATCCACTCTGGTAAATTTACACATGCCATGGCTCCAGCTATTGAAATGGCTCCAGAAGATATGAGAATTACACTGCAAGGCCATGGAATTTTAGATGAAAAAAGTAATAAATACTTAATTTACTGGTGAGCTATAATTTTAAGCTCAGATGTTCCAAAGCTTCCTAAAATTACTTAGAGGTAATCCCAACCAACAGATATTAAATGGTATTCAGCCAATAGTCGAAAAAGTTAATTCTTTTGAAGAAAATATATCTAAATTAAGTGACACTGAACTGCAAGCTAAAACTGATGAATTTAAAATTAAAATTCAAGAAAAAATCAGTGCAACTCCTTTTCAAAAACTTATAGAAGACGATGTCCCTAAATTACCTGGACAATTAAGAACCACTCATGATAGAGCTTTATCAGAGATATTAGAAGACTTACTACCAGAGGCTTTTGCGGTATGTAGAGAAGCTTCTAAGAGAGTTCTTAAAATGAGACACTATGATGTTCAGCTCATAGGTGGCGTTCAACTTCATAGAACGGGCATAGCTGAAATGCAGACGGGTGAAGGTAAAACTCTAGTATGCACTTTACCTGCTTATTTAAATGCTCTCAGTGGTAGAGGTGTTCATATTATTACAGTAAATGATTACCTTGCTAAACGTGATTCTGAGTGGATGGGTAAGCTTTTTAATTTCCTAGGTCTAAGTGTAGGACTTATAGTTTCAGGAAAAAACTCTAAAGATAGGCAGATAGCTTACAGGTCAGATATTACCTATGGAACTAATAACGAATTCGGTTTTGATTATCTCAGAGATAATATGGCAAACGACATTACAGAGTGTGTTCAAAAAGATTATTATATGGCGATAGTCGATGAAGTCGACAGTATTTTAATCGATGAAGCCCGTACACCACTTATCATCAGTGGCATGCCAGACAGACGTAAAAAAGAAATTTACTTAGCCATGAATCAGTTAGCTAAACAGCTTAAAAAGACAGCTAACGAAAAAGATCTTAGTACAGAAGCTCATTACTTCGTAGATGAAAAAGCTAAAAATGCGATATTAACTGAAGCTGGAATCTCAAGAGCAGAAGAATTATTAAAAGTAAATAACCTATGGGACCCAGAAACCAATCTAGCTCACCATCTCATACAGGCTTTAAGAGCAAAAGAATTATTCATTAAAGATACTGACTATATAGTACAGGTTAATTCTAAAACTACTAAAAAAGAAGTCGTTATAGTTGATGAATTTACTGGAAGATTAATGGAAGGAAGGCGCTGGGGTGATGGTCTTCACCAAGCAGTAGAAGCGAAAGAAAATGTAGCAATTCAAGAAGAAACACTTACTATGGCAAGTATCACATTTCAAAACCTTTTCAGGCTATACCCTAAGCTAGCTGGTATGACTGGTACAGCAAGTACCGAAGCTGAAGAATTTAAAAAAATCTACAACTTACATGTACTCACCATCCCAACGAATAGAGAATGTGCTCGTAAGAACTTAAACGATATAGTTTTAAAAACAGAGCTAGCTAAATTTTATTCAATTTTAGTGGAAATCATTGAAGCCTATAAGGTGGAAAGACCTACTCTAGTGGGAACTACTAGTATAGAAAAATCTGAATTACTTGCAAGTATGCTTGATAAACCACTGTATGCAATGCAAATTCTCGAAACTAGAATTAAAAGATTTTTAAACCTAGCGAAGAATAAAAACAAAGAGAACCTTATAGATAAAGAGTTCTTAAAACTATTAGACAAGCCAGGAAATATAACACTAGAGAAAGTTTCACCTTATACGATCAAGCTCAGAGAAGATTTTCAAGGTGAAGAGCTGAGTTTCGCTTTAGACACCATGCTACAAGCCATTATGGTAGCTGAAGAGATAAAAAAAGGTATTAAATTTTCAGTACTCAATGCTAAACACCATGAAAAAGAAGCTGAGATTATTAGACAGGCTGGCAAACTTTCAGCTATCACTATAGCTACTAACATGGCTGGGAGAGGAACTGACATTATACTAGGTGGTTATAAATCTAATGATCACGAGAGCCCTGACTTTAATATAGTTAATTTAGAAGCCCAAGAAAAAGTGAAAAAACTTGGTGGGCTGTATGTCATAGGTACTGAGAGACACGAGAGCAGAAGAATAGATAATCAGCTCAGAGGTAGATGTGCAAGACAAGGCGACCTCGGTTCATCAAGATTCTTTTTATCACTAGAAGATAATTTAATGAGAATCTTTGGTGGAGAGAAGATGATAGGCATAATGAACATGATGAAAGCTGATGATGATATGCCGATAGAAGCTGGGATTATAACTGAAGCCATAAATAATTCACAGAAGAAAGTGGAATCCTATAACTTCGATGTCAGAAAGCATGTTTTACAGTATGACGATGTAGTAAACACACAGAGAGAAGTCGTTTACAGAGAAAGAAGAAAAATTCTTGAAGGTGCTGATATTCATGAAAATATTTTAAAAATGATTAAACTGCATATCGAGAATGATTTATATCAGTACATTAATCCTAAACTCCCAACAGAATTATGGTTTGATAACTCTAATGGTGAGCTGAGCTCAATAGATAAATTAACTGAGCAGTTGAAAAATGACCTCGGTGAGCAGATATTAGAGAATATAAAGATCAAAGATTTAGCCGAGCAGGGCTTTGATGCATTAGAAGCAGGTTTACAAGAAACCGCTCTAAAAGCTTATAGTGAGAAAGAAAATATTATAGGACTTGATAATCTTAAAGAAGCTGAAAGACAGATAATGCTGCATGTTATAGACTCCAAATGGGTTATGCACTTGCAAGCGATGGATTCACTTAAAGAAGGTATTCACCTTCAGGGTTATGGTCAGAAAGATCCTTTAATCGAATATAAGAAAGAGAGCTTTGATATGTTTGAAGATCTGCTACTTGATATCAAGAAAAACACTGTCAGCCTGCTATTCCATTCCCGCATAGTCGAAAAAGATCAGCACGAACATGAGCATGAAACCGCAGCTTAATTTAAGCGAAGAAGAATTTATCACTAAAGCTAAAGCTGGTGAGAAAATCATCAGTAATTTCACCTGCCTGCTCTCAGACTTAGATACACCAGTTTCTACTTATGCTAAATTAAGCCAGCACTTTAAAGACTGTTTTTTATTTGAATCAGTGTTTGGTGGTGAAAAGCTTGGCAGGTATTCATTTATCGGTGCAAATGCACTAAATAAATTCTCCTCATTTAAAACAGATGATTTTAGTCCATATGATGAAATTGAAAATTTATTATCGAATTATAGTTACAAAAATCACAGCCTAAATATCAAGGACACTGTTACTCACAACATTTCACAAGAATTAAAATTTTTCCATAAAGGTTTCGTTGGTTTTTTTTCTTTTGAGTCGATACAAAGAATAGAACCTAGCTTAGATTTAAAAGAAAGCCCACTCCCCGAGTACTTCTTATATTTAGCAGGTAGCCTAATAGTCTTCGATCACGTCGGGCAAAAACTCTATATAATCTCAAACTCACTGATAGAGAGCTTAGAAGCTGAATATCTAAAAAATATCTATCAAAAAAGTGCAGATACTATAAACCAATTAATTACAATCATTTCAGAAGAACATGATTTAGAGAAAATTAACGATACGACTAGCAAAAATACTAAAGAGCTGGAAATCAGAAAATTTAAATCCAATAGTTCAGAAAAAGCTTTCAAAGAAATGGTTAAAAAAGCACAAGAACACATTCTTGAAGGAGATATCTTCCAAGTCGTTCTTTCGCAGAGATTCTTCCTCGAAGCTGAGTTAGATGCACTCACTACTTATCGCTTACTCAGGAGTCTTAACCCCTCACCATACCTCTATCTCTTCAATGTAGATCTCAGCCACTTAGATAAAGAGAGTTTCAGCATAGTTGGTTCTTCGCCAGAGATGTTAATTAAATCGGAGATTCTCGAAAATGAAAATGGTGAAAGTGAAATATGGGCAGAACTTAGACCTATCGCTGGTACCTACAAAAGAGGGAAAAACACCAACGAAGATAAAATACTTACTGAAAAACTTTTAAAAGATACTAAAGAAATAGCAGAGCATGTGATGCTAGTAGATCTTGGTCGAAATGATCTAGGCAGGGTCTGTGAAAACGGCACTATCCATTTAGCTGAAAACATGGTGGTAGAGAAGTATTCACACGTATTACACATAGTCAGCTCGGTGAAAGGGAAACTTAAAAAGACTATTAATAGCATAGCCTTACTTAAAGCCTGTTTCCCTGCGGGCACCCTAACTGGAGCCCCTAAGATTGAGGCGATTAAAATCATTTCCAGATTAGAGAATGAAGCTCGCGGCCCCTATGGTGGCTGCATCGGCTATATTAATTTAGATGGCACTATAAATGTAGCGATCATGATCAGAACTATTATCCTTGAAAAGCATCAAGCTTCCATACAATGCGGTGCTGGCATTGTCGCAGACTCCTCTCCTGAATCTGAATACCAAGAAACTTTTAGTAAGGCTAGAGCCTTAATGGAAGTTTTATTAACATCGGCTTAGAATAATTAATATTCTCCAAAATCACGGTACTAAGTTAAATCTAATTTACTAAAAAGCACTACAGCAGCAGTCTCGGCTCTAAGAATTCTCTTCCCAAGACTAATACCTTTAAAATCTAGCTTTTCTAAAGCCTCTACTTCTTCTATGCTCAAACCACCTTCTGGTCCAATTAGAAGAGAAACTTTTCTTAAACCTAGAGACCTCGGCACAGCTCCATCCTGGCACGGTTGCCGAACTCCAATTTCGTCGTCCTCACCAAGAGCTTCGCTTAAAGAGAGCCTCTCCGCCGCAAAAATTTTAATGGTGTCTTTATCAATCAGCTGATTTAATCTAATTAGATCTTCAAAACTAATTACTGGATTTAATTTCGCAAATACAGCGCCCTCGCACTGTTCAGTCGCTGATTCAATAATTTTCAAGATCCTCTCTTGGTAAGAGTGTTCCCTTAGTTTCCTCAGATATTTTTTCTGGCTAAATTTAAAAAAGACTGGAGTAAATTCCTGAACTCCGAGTTCACAAAGCTTTCTTAACATTAATTCAAAATTTTCATTTTTAATAATCGGCACATAAAAGTTCACTAGAGTATCAAGCTCTCTAGGACTCTGTTTCACACTCACTATTTCAAAATCTAACTTTTTTAATATTTTGCTACCGATTTCAGTGAGTAACCTTACTTGATAAACATTACGAGAAAAACCATCTATTAATTCAATATCATTATGAGCTTCATCCTCAGGATATCTTAAAACTTTAATGAGTTGATGAATTAAATTTTGTTTTTTGGTGGTTATAATCTTATTAGATAAATCAATAAGATCGTCTTCTTTGTTTATCGCGAATCTGTAAGATCTAACCATATAGCCGAAAAATCATATTACTATGCTTGACATCAAAAAAATCAGACAAAACCCAGATTTAATAAAAGAATTACTTTCTTTACGAAATCCTCACTATGCAAAGATCCTAAATGAACTGCTAGAAATAGACAAACAATATCGAGAAAAACTTATCGAAAAAGAATCTTTAGAGGCAGAGCGTAACACGCTCAGCAAGCTTGTTGGTCAAAAAAAATCTAAAGGTGAAAATGCTGACTCTGAAATAGAATCATTGAATAGTATCAAAGAAAAACTAAAAGCAATTAATGAGCTAGAGCCTATTTTAGCTGAAAAACAACAAGAATTTTTACTAGAACTTCCGAATATACCAAGCTCAGACACACCTTACGGCAAAGATGAGAATGACAATAAATTCA
>RFQS01000119.1 GCA_009924885.1 Pseudomonadota bacterium
TTCATTGTTAATTAAAAACCTTTTCTTTAAGTCCACTACTGATAACTAAATTTTGAAAACCATGATCAAGCTGTTGATTAAGATTTCTTGTAAAAGCATTCATGCTTTTTAACTGATAATTTGGCTGATATTCAGAGCTATTATTAATCGCAATTACAAGCTGATTTTTTACTTTTGCAAGCAGAGCTTGCTCGTAATCACTTTTATGAACGGCAAGAGTTAGTTGTAGTTTATCGTTAGAGTTTCTATTCGTGTCTGGATCTTCTTGTCTAGAATTTACTAAGATTATTTTTGCTGTATTCGTTATTTGCTTAATTTTATTTTCCTTGTCACTGTTGTAGAGGGAGATCAGATCCCCAGTCTGAAGATATTTATTCGCCCCAAGATTCTCTGCACTGTATTCCAGTAATATATGCTCAATAGGAATTAGCTTATTTAATAAATCATTAGCACTGTCATTCAAGTGTTCACGCCGAATTAGACTGCCTTTGGCGATTGGTATCCTCACGTGCTTACCTATAATACTTGTGTCGAAAACTAGCTCAGGGTTTTCTTGCTTGTTTAAGTTAAATTCACAGGGAATAATGCTAGAGAGGCTTCTATTATTTTCAGAAGGAGAATTTTTTAAGGCTTCTGATTTATCTTTTTCTCTGATTTTTATGAAAAGCTCTTTAGGGTATGGAATACTTTCTAGGTCAGCTTTTTGTAAGATTTCACCGATTTGGATATCTCTGTTACTAACTAAAACATTGATTAATTCTTGTTTGTTATAAAGTCTTAGTTCATTTTTAATTTTTAAATACTCTTTTAAAGCAAGAGCAAGGCTGATTAAAACGATGCTCAGTAATATTATCAAGATTTTCTTGTTGTGCAATCGTAAATAAGCAGCAAAATACTCTACAGTACTAGCTTTACTGCTTTCATTAAAAATATCCATAATATACCCGTAATAAAACTTTAGTTTGCAGCAGCACTGCTTGTGCCAAGAAGAGAAGTCATTTCAGTATTTAGCTTACTATTGATTTGTGTGCTACTGTTCTGCATACTTGTGGTTAACTGCTGTATCGCAGGAACCGAAGCTGAAATTACTGCTGCGACTAACGCTCCGTATATAAGTATTTCTTTCATATTTTTTCTCCTTGTTTTACTTGTAAAGTTCAGCTTAAATCTTTTTCTCTTGAAAGTGGAAAAATACAGGGATAACCACATTAGGATATTTGATTTAATTGGACTTGCTTAAATGCCTAATCTTGATCTAAGTATTAGATTAAGTTGAAAAAAAATGTTAACAGAGGAAATACAGTTTGAAGGGAAATTTTGTTGAAAGTGTAAATATGGTTTTTTTATTTTAAATATTTGAGTATTCTTTTTATTCTTTTAGGCTGAGATTCTGTAATTTGTGGAACTTTGAGTAAGAATAGGATGTTTAAAAGATAAGATATAAACTATGGCAGAGAAACATAAATCCATAATTCTTGGAATCACTGGAGCAAGTGGTACTGTTTATGGTTTGCGTTTACTTGAATATCTTTTATCTCAGGGGACTGCTCGCAAACGTACAAATTCAAGGCTGAGGAGGACGAATGACCGCAGTGTACTACAGGTACATGAGGATCATGAGGACGACGAAAACGCAGAAGTTGAAGATTGCGAGCAGTCCCCTCAGGGTTATGTTGTTGATGTGGTTTTCTCTAATAATGCTCTGAAAGTATCTAAGCTTGAATTAGATCAAGACTGGGAAGGCTTAAATGTGCAACTGCTTAAGCAAGCGGTATTGGAACATCTTTTCAAGAATTTAAGTGGAGTAGCTGATCCTGAGACTATTTTAGATATCAATGCAGTGAAAAAACGAGTAAATTTTTGGCATGAATCTAATATCGCAGCGAGCATAGCAAGCGGCTCTTATCAAGTAGAAGGGATGGTGGTGAGTCCCTGTAGCGTTGGTACTCTTGCGCATATCGCTCTGGGAACTAGTCATAATCTGATTTCTCGTGCAGCTGATGTCATGCTCAAAGAACGTAAGAAGTTAATTTTAGTAGTCAGGGAGACGCCTTTCAGTTCTATTCATTTGAGAAATATGCTCACATTAAGCGATGCAGGCGCAGTGATTTTACCTGCGATTCCAGCTTTTTACCATAGACCTCACTCTATTCAAGATCAGGTTGATTTTATTACTGGTAAGACATTAGATTCTTTTGGCATAGACTCAGATTTATTTAAACGCTGGAGATAGTCTCAGGGAGATTCACTAATTTTTAAAAGATAAAGAATTTCAGCCTTGCTAGAATAGCGATTATGTTTTCAGCAAGTGAGCTCAATCCTAATGAGTTTATATATTTTGATTTTGAGACTACTGGGCTTGATCCCAAGGCAGATCGTATTTGTCAGATAGGGGCGATACTGCCAGATGGAACAGAGTTAGATGTTTTAATTAACCCAGGCTGTTCTATACCTCAGTCAGCGATTGACTGTCATGGAATTACTGATGAGATGGTTAGCTCTGCAAGCTATTTTAATGAATATGCAGAATTACTTTTAAAATCTTTGGCTCAGGCTAAGTATTTTGTTGCTTATAATTTCGTGTTTGATTTTCAGTTTTTACAGTATGAGCTGCATCGTGCTACTGGTCATATTTTAAAGGAAGCTGATTTTACTTTCGTTGACCCTTACTTGATTTTCAAAAAAGCTTTCCCGCACAGCCTTGCTAATGCCTATAAATTCTACTTCGCTAAAGAATTTAAGGGTATGCATAATGCAATTAATGATATTCGTGCGACGAAGGAAGTTTTTATCGCTCAAATGGAAAAGCATTCAGAGCTTTTTAGCAGTGGATTGGAGAAATTAGAATCAGAGACTTTAGGCTCTCGAAAAAGCATACTTGGTAAGTGGTTTAAAACCGAGGATTCTAAAATAATTTTCACCCAAGGGAAATATAAGGGCTTAGCTATAGCTTCAGAGCATAATTCTTACTTGAAATGGATATTAGGTCTTGATGATATTACGCTTTCTGAGAAAGTTTTTATCGAAAGCTTGCTTTAATTTTTATCAAATAATCTCTTTCATCTAACTTATATCTCTCAGATAAGGATGATGAATTATGGTGATGAATTTAGAAATTAAAACTTCAATAGAATCAAGATTTATTTCTCAAGAGAGAGTGGAGAATGTCTGCTTTATTAAAGATGAGGAAGGGCAGAAGTTAGGCTTCGGTAATTCTTTTTCAGGTAATAAAATAGTAATTACAGAAGATTCTAAAGGTATTTTAGTTTCAATAGAATATTTAGCAGATGGTACTAAGATTTACCACATGGAGAAAGACAGTAAAGGTCTTCCAGCTATGCATGAATTTAGACCAGACGGCTCAGAGGTTATTTATCTTTTTAACGCAAAACAACAACTAGAGAAAATGGTTAACATTAAAGAATCAGGGGATAAAGTTACACATTGGTTTTCTCCTGATGGTAAGCAGATTATTAGTCAAGAGCAAAGACTTAAGGGTGGAATAGTTTTTAAAGCTAGTGACTGTTCAAGTCAAGCTACAGTTTGGCTTAAGAATGATGGTGAAACTATTTGTTCTGGTTCGGAAACATTAATTCAGCATTTACAAGAAGTATTTGCTAAATTTTTAGATGGAATGAAAATTCTTTAAATTCTGGAAGGTCCAAGTAAAATGTTAGATTCACTATTAAATCAATTTGTTTTGGATAAGGTCCGCAATTATTCCGTTTATAAATTTTGCCGACTCATCAGTGGAATATTTGCTAGCAAGGTTTAAAAACTCAGAAATAGCGACTTGTTTATCCACAGGGAAGTTCTGTATTTCAATGATGCACATAGTAATGAGTGCTTTATCAACTTTACGAATTCTAGATATATCCCATTTTTGAGACACCCCTTGAATTAACTTTTCGGCTTCAGCTTTTTTTTCAAAATATTTAGACACTAATTCTAAGCAAAAAGCTTTAGTCTGCTCATCTTTATAGTGCCAGAATAGTTCTGGTATTTGCATTGACTCATCGATTAAATTTAGTGCTTCGTAGCACTTATTAATTTCATCCAAAAATTCCTGAGTAGAAGGCAGCATTACTGATAGTGGCACAGTGTGCTGTTCATTATCGGCATGGTTAACTTGATAATCCATGATCTTTCTTTCTACCTGAAGAAAAAAAGATTCTGCCGATTTGACATTATCTTTACAGTGATCACTGAGTGTTCTTAGGCTAGATAAGCACAGAGCATCGAAATCTGTCATCGCCAGCTTTAAACTATTATTAGGTAACTGGAAGCACGCAAGAAAGGCTATTTCTCTTGCTGCAGATCTTTTTTCCATTAGAATAATACTATCAGCATGAGAGCTGGGATGGTTTTAAGAAAGAATATTTAAATAAAATATAAACTATTTGGATGAAAATGTATTAACTTAATTATTGGTATATGTTATAATATTATGAACAAAGGAACAAAACTCCGAAAATAGAGACTCTATAAATAGTGGCTTGCATGCTTCGTAAAAACGCTGGGCCAAAGTAGTAAAAAATATTTTGCTCTCACCTTTGTAATAAGTAATTACGCAAATCAACTAAGGAGATAAATACAGAGAATGTCTAGAAAAAAAAGAAACACGTCTGAGATGATGGAAGAAGGCGATTTACTGAGCTTTGACGATGGACTTATTGATGCTGATGGTTTCGATGATCCAATTGGGCTAACTGATATTTCCACAGATTCAATAGAGAATGATGTCATTTCTTCTGCGGCTAGTAGGAAATCGATAGATTCAGGAGATGATGATTTAGGGGAAAACCTAGAATCTACATCCCCACTTTCTGATGATTCAGTGAAAATGTATCTAAGAGAGATTGGTAGAGTACCTCTTCTTAATGCAAAGCAAGAGATTGAACTTGCAAGACGCATTAAAGAGGGTGATATCGAAGCTAAACGTAAACTAGTTCGTCATAACTTGAGATTAGTAGTTTCTATTGCGAAGAAATATATTAATAGAGGTTTGCCGTTTTTGGATTTAATTCAAGAGGGTAATCTTGGTTTAATCAGAGCTGCTGAGAAGTTTGATCCAGAGAGAGGTTATAAGTTTAGTACTTATGCTACTTGGTGGGTTAGACAGGGTATCACTAGATCCCTTTCTGATAAATCTAGAACGATAAGAGTTCCTGTTCATATGGTAGAAACTATTAACAAGTTTAAAAAAGTTGCAAGAAGACTTGGACAGCTTTTTGATAGAAGACCTACTGAAGAAGAACTTGCTCAAGTAATGGAAGTATCTACTCAGAAAATTAAAGAGATAGTAGCTGCGATGAGAACACCTGTTTCTCTTGAGGCTCCTATTAATAATGAAGAAGATGGTAAGTTAGAGGATTTTATTGCAGATTCTTCTGATAATGTACATCCAGAACTTCGTGCTACTGAGCAGTTACTTGCTAATGACATTCTTAGAGTGCTTGAAACGTTAACGCCGAAAGAGAAAGCTGTAGTACAGTTAAGATTCGGTATCGATTCAGGTCAGGAAAGAACACTAGAGGAAGTTGGTAGGTTGCTTGGCATTACTAGAGAGCGTGTTAGACAGTTAGAATTTCGTGCTCTTAAGAAATTAAGACATCCAGATAGAGCGGTTAAGTTAAGAGATTATCTAACTGCTTAATTCCTTGATGGGTTAATCCACTAATTTCTAAAATAAATTTGATTTAAGAGCCACAGCAATGTGGCTCTTTTTATTTTTTGATGAGGAAATTTTAGAGCCCCCTGCACGTTAACGTGGTCTCTGATATTTTGGTAAAATGAATGATCCTGCTAGTAATATGTATTTCGATTTGTGCTATGATTGAAATAAAAGAATCCTTAAAACTCTAGATGATTAACTCTGCAACTTTGCCATTTATTTTAGATCCAGAACAGTCACCTCAGGGGCGTGTAGCCGAACGAACAAGTTCAAGGCTGAGGAGGACGAATGACCGCAGTGTACTGAGAGTACATGAGGATCATGAGGATCATGAGGACGACGAAAACGCAGAAATTGGAGTTTCGCTACACGCCCCTCAGGTAGCATTAACATCAGCAGCGTTGAAGGAGGGTCTTTGTTGCTGGAAGTTCTACTAATCAATCAATTGTTAAGCGAGATATTGTCTCGGACGCCTTTGATGGTCTTGCTAAAAATAAGCTATTTAATAATACTTTAGATGGTATTTCTAATGGTATTTTAGTCTCTTTATTTGGTGCTTCTATTTTTGAATCACGTATATTGAAATTACCAGAGGGTTTTATAAAAGGCTTTAGCGGCTTTGCTGATAAAGGTAATCGTGTTTTTCAGGCTTTAAATTCTTTGAAAAATATTTGTAAACTCTATCCACGCAAGGATTATATTAATGCATTTGGGCATGCTGGAGATTGGCTGGCTTTAGCAGTGTCTAAAAGTAAAGATCATTATAACGATAGGGGCTGGATGTCGCTTGCTTGGTATGTTTTCGCTCATTCTTTAAATATCATGAATTCAAAAGAGTCTTTTGAAAACATGGATGAATATAAGTCTCATATAAAATTAGGTCTAAGTAAAATTAAAGAGAATTTTTTTACAAGCCCTAAGGTTTTTGCTGAGAGATTATTTAAGCATGAACATGCGATGATGGGCGTTCTCGGTGCGGCCTTAGCTTTTACTGGCGGAACTTCTTTTCGAGTTTTAGAGAAGTTATTTGGGGCTAATGGTAGAGCTGTGGGTACTACTTTGCGAAGCTTAGGTGGGATGTGTCAAGGTTTTGAGGGGATGAAACCTGGTCATATACTCTCAGGTAGAATATTCTTTGGTTTATCTGGTTATGCTCAAAGCATGGGAGCTTTGGTTAATATACTTTCTGATACTATTGGGAAAAATCATAAAGCGGCTTTAGATCCATTAAGTTTTGCTTTTGGCAGTTTAGGCAGAATTCTTTATCGTATATCTAATGAAAGGGGAGAGGCTGGGATGGAAAATAAAGAGATTAGTTTGAAAAATCTAAAGGATTTGATACCAGCTGTCATGGAGGGAATTAAACCGAAATCATCCTCATTAGCCTTTGCCCAATAAAGCGTAAAGCTAAGATGTTTCTTAAAATTTTGAATGATCTTGCTCTAAAAAGTTATAATATTTGACGT
>RFQS01000120.1 GCA_009924885.1 Pseudomonadota bacterium
ATTAATATTAAGCCTGCCGCCAAAACTCTGATCAGTATTCTGCAACTGCATTTGAAACGTTTTTATGAATTTCCGCCCGAAGGGTGCGGAATGTGAGATTCATCAGAGAAACCATCTGCGTTTCAGAAGAATTAAGGCACTGTAGCCGAACGAACAAGTTCAAGGCTGAGGAGGACGAATGACCGCAGTGTATCAAGCATACATGAGGATCATGAGGACGACGAAAACGCAGAAATTGGAGTTCCGCTACAGTGCCTATAAATCTCTCGTATAAACCTTCGGCAAACGTAAATTTAAAGAAGTAACTAATTCATAACTGATAGTGTTTAAGAGCTTAGCCCATTCTTTAAGTGGTAAATGCGGACCAATAAGTTCAACTTGGTCTCCGATTTTAATCTCTTCAGTATCACCAATGTCAAACATAATCTGATCCATGGTTATCAAGCCTACCTGTGATATAAAGCTTTCGTTAACGTAAGCTTTAATTCGATTCGATAAAGCTCTTGGTATACCATCAGCATAACCCAGTGGTAGTGTAACTATCTTAGTAGTTCGCTTAGTACTCCAAGTCCCGTTATAGCTCACAGCTTCACCTGGACCTATTTGTTTTATGAAAACCACTCTAGCATGCAGAGACATAACAGGTTTAAGAATCGGATTATCTAAACCAAATAACTCAATCCCGACACGCACGTAATCAAAAGGATCTTGATTTATAAGACGAGCGGCTTTACTACTTGCGATATGACGCGGGAAATTAATATTATCAGTAGCATTAATAAAACGCGTCGTCTGAACAGAACACAACTGTACATCTTCAGAAGCAGAATAATGTGAAAAAATACTCTGTATTTTCAGGTTAAAAAGCATATCCACTCTTCTGATAATTTCTCTAAACTCTTCTGGCTTTTCTACCTTAAAACCAATACGATTCATCCCTGTATCTAGTTTTAGATGAATTTTAGCGACTTTAGAAAGATCAAAAGCGATACGATTTAGTTTTTCTGCAGATTTTTCATCTGCAATGGTCAGCTCTATATTTTTTTCAATAGCTACATTATATGACCATTCTGGCGTTATACCTAAAACAATGATTTTCTTTTCAGTAGACTGCCTTAGATTAATAGCCTCATCTATATTTGCCACTGCATAAGCGTGAACCATGGAATACGAATCAAGCATATTAGCTATAACTCCAGCTCCATGCCCATAGGCATCAGCTTTTAAAACCAATATAAGTGGCTTTTTCGCCTGCTGGTAAATAGTCTGCAAATTACTCTCTAAATGATCTAAATTAATCTCTAACCAAGCATCTCGGTGAAATCGAGCATTAG
Source organism: Pseudomonadota bacterium (assembly GCA_009924885.1). Taxonomy (GTDB): domain Bacteria; phylum Cyanobacteriota; class Vampirovibrionia; order LMEP-6097; family LMEP-6097; genus LMEP-6097. The sequence continues at coordinate 1,335 of RFQS01000120.1, forward strand.
AGGTAATAGCTGGTCTAACTTGCATAATTAACAGTCTAAATTATAAACGCGAAACTAGAATATTAAGCTGAGATTTTATATCATCTAATTCAAAATCAGGCCAGAGAATATCAGTAAATATTAGTTTAGAATAAGCAGCCTGCCATAAAAGATAATTACTAAGCCTATGCTTCCCACCTGTCCTTACAATGACGTCTGGATCGGGTATATCTGCTGTATATAAGTATTCTTTAAAAGAGTTTTCATCTAATTCCTGTATCTCTTTTTCTGAGAGTGATTCAGCAATCATATTCACTGCTCGGGTAAGCTCCGCAACCGCCCCATAATTAAGAGCGATATTAAAAACAAGGCGACTATTATGCTGCGTAGCTTTTTCTAAATCCATCAAGGATTCTAAAAGACTAGTATTCTTAAACACAGATAAATCACCAAGAAACTTTACCTTTACACCCTGCTCATTAAGGGAGCTTAACTCATCAATAGCAGACTCTTTTAAAAGCTCAAATAAAAAATCTAATTCTTTTGCTGTTCTTTTCCAGTTCTCAGAAGAAAAAGCATAAGCAGTGAGATAACTGATATCTAGGCTTAGACACTCTTTCACTAAAGCTTTTAAGGTTTTAACTCCTTGCCTATGTCCTTCAACACTAAATAAACCTCTTGCCTTAGCCCATCTTCTATTACCATCCATAATAACGGCTAAATGTCGCAGTGGAGAACTAAGAGTCATAACGATACATTATATCTATTCCTCCTATAAACCTAGAGTGAAATCCAAAAACAAGTGATTTTCAGTATAACGAAAAAGATCAAGCTTGGTTAATAAGATATATGAGCGTAAGTTTACTTGGGATGAACTCTAATATAGACTCACAGGGATTAATATCACAATTAGTTAATATAGAAGTAAGTAGCAAGATCAGACCCCTCGAAACAAAAAAGACAGAGTTAAACACAGAAAGAACTAGTGTAAATACTCTTCGTGATAGATTAACAACGTTAAAAAATCTTCTCAGCATTAAGAATATAACTAGCGACGCCTCAACCTTAGTTTCCAATTCCGTGAATGTCTCAAATAAAGATAAAGCTACGGCAAGCGTAAGTGGTAGAGCTAGCCCACAGACATTTGATTTAAAGGTACTTCAATTAGCGACTAATAGTTCAGTAAAATCATCAACGTATATAAATACTGGAGTCACGGGAGCTTCTAACTTAACAGATGTTAATTTCAAAGACACCCTAGTTCCAGGTTCAGTAACAATAAATGGTCAAACAGCAGTACTTAGTGACCTTACAGAAACTGCTACCGTCAAACGATCCGCTAATCAAATAAGCAATGGTTTAGTCACTAGCGATCTTCTATCTAAGGCGAATTTAAATGGTGTTACTAGCATTACAGAAGGTTCTGTCACCATAAATGGTACAACAGCCAGTACCTCTGGGCTCACAGATGTTCAGTCAGTATTAGATTTTCTCACGAACAGCTTTGCTGGAGTGGGAGCAAGTCTCGTGAATGGTTCTATTGAAATAACTGGAATTACTACACTTGGGGATTCTGCTGATAGCAGTAATTTATTAAATGCACTTGGCTTAAGCACCATTAACAGTGGGACAGTGACAGGCACCCAAAAATTAAACATACCTAAAAGCAGTGATACTCTTAATTCACTAGGAATAAATGGCACTGTTCTGACTATTAACGGTACGGATATTAACTTTGACCCAAACACTGACACCATCAGCTCCTTGATCACGGCTATAAATAACAATACCAATGTCGGAGTTACAGCTAGCTATGACACTGCTACTGGAAAATTCTCATTAACTAATAGGAATACTGGCGCAAGTGCAATTAGCACTAGCTCAATAGATAGTAATATTGGCAGTATTTTTGACCTGAGTGACGAGACATTAGGTACAGATATCGACTTTCAAGACATTGTAGACTTCCTCAATAATAGTTTTTCAGGAGTCACTGCGACTTTTACGAATGGCAAGGTCTCTTTAAATGGAGTGACTAGCATGGGTTCATCAGGAAACACTAGCAATCTACTCTCTGCACTAGGATTAAGCAATGCAAAAATAAATGCAGGGTCAGTGACTGGCATACAGAACCTTTCATCTCCCAAGAAAACAGCTTTACTTTCTAGCATGGGGATTACTGGCACCTCTTTAACCATAAACGGGAAAGAAATTACATTTGATCCGAATACCGATACGATAGATAATCTACTACAAAAAATAAACAATGATGGCGATGTCAAAGCTAAAGCTAGCTATGATAATTTAAATGGTACTTTCAATTTAAAAAATATTCAAACAGGTGCACTCTCTATCCCACTGAGCTCGGGTAATAGTAATATATTAAACATTTTTGCATTAAATGATGAAGATTTAGGAAATAATGCCGAATTTCAGATTTCCACCCAAAATAATGGCGAGACCTTAGTCAGCAACAGTAATACAGTAAGTGGGATCATTGCAGGTATTAGCCTAGAATTAAAAGCGCTAACAGAAACAGACAGTCCTGTTAGGGTAACGGTTTCAGAAGATAGTAGTACTTATAAAAACAACTTGGATGCTGTTCTTAAACAAGTAAACGATACATTAAGTTTCGCTAGAGGAATGAAAAATAGACTAGGAAAGAGGCTCGACAGCTCAATTAAAGCGCTATTAGGCACGGCCTTTGATTCTTCTGATTCCAATCGTTATAAATCCCTAGTAGACATAGGTTTGAAAAGTACTTTAAATGCGGCTGATAATAAATTCTCTGGTTATAGTCTTGATAGCAAATTCTCGACAGCTTTAGCTCAAGATCCAAATGCCGTAAATAAATTACTTTATGGTAAAGCTGACACCGACATTGAGCCTTTTGATAATGGTTCTAGCGGGATTCTTGTACAGCTTGATGCATTATTAGATACTTATGTTAATAGCTCCACGGGAATTATACAGTCTATGAGTAGTACTTTTGATTCACGTCAAAAAACACTTGATAGTAGTCTTGTTCGTGCCAATCAGAGCGTCGATGACTATGAGGCTAGGTTAAAAAAACAATATTCAAAACTAGATTCATTAAACGCTGGAATGCAACAACAACAGGCTGCGGTCTCATCATTGAGTAGATAAAAAAATTTAAAGAGGAAGAATTAGAATGCGAAAATTTAGAGATTTTGATGATGGTATTGATGAACTCCAAGATGTTGATGCAGAGTTAAACTCAGCTTTAGAGAGTGAAGACTTGGAGGAGTGTTTAGATAAGCTCGCTGTTCGTTCAGTGATTATCAGCCAAATTAATCAATTAAATAGAACTCATAAAATGAGTAAAAAAAACCAAGAAAAAATGCAAGAAAGCTGGGCGAGTGGGCAGCTTATAGTCGATAGAATTCAAAACAAGAAAAAAAATATTGAAGAAAGATTGAATAAACATAAAAAATTTACTGCTAAAATACGTCATTGTAATTACGATAATTTTAAGTAAACAATGACCACTCCAATCCTCATAGACACGCATGCACATATCAATTTTAATGAATATGATTCTGATCGTGAAGAGGTTATGGAGAGGGCATTTAACTCAGGTGTAGGAAAAATACTACACTCCTGCTGCAGGATAAATGAAATAGAAACCCTATTAAAACTCAGTAAACAGTTTAATGGTAATGGTTTTAGTGATTTATACATAGCCGTAGGTGTTCACCCAACAGAATTTCATTCATGGGATAATGAATCAGAGAGCGAGATACTCGCTATTCTAGATAAAGAATTAGCCCAGCCAGACCATAAAATCAGAGCTATCGGTGAAACTGGTCTTGATTATTATCACTGCACTACTGGAGCAGAGCAAGAAAAACAGCGAGAAATTTTTAATAAGCAGATTGAACTTGCCAAAAGATTTCAGCTGCCCTTAATTATCCACACACGTGATGCTGAAAGCGATACACTTAATATATTGGAAGCACATTTTAAAAATACTAAATCTGATCGTAATGGAACTATCCACTGCTTCACTGGTAGTCAAGATTTCGCGCTCGCTTGTATAGAATTAGGTTTTTTTATATCTTGGTCTGGTATTCTCACTTTTAAAAGCTCTAAATCACTTAGAGAGGTAGCTAAAGTAGTTCCTCTAGAAAAGACTCTGGTAGAGACAGACTGTCCTTTCCTCGCCCCACAAGCTCAAAGAGGAAAACGGAACGAGCCTAGCTACGTAAACTATGTAGCAGAACAGCTTTCTGAGATCAAAGGTCTAGGCAAAACTGAAATTATGAATATCACAACACAGAACGCAGAATATCTCTTTAAAATATGAACAAGCTCAGCAGATTCTCTATAACCCTTATCTGCTTCTTTATAGCAGAGCTTTCTATAATCAGCCTATTTGAAACGAATTATACCGTTCAAGCTTCTAAACCTAAATTAAATACCGCAGAAAAAAATTTAGATCTCTTACTCACGGGGAATCTTGATGAAGTAATTAATGATTTTAATAAATACGATTCCCTGAAAATTAACGACGAAGAGAATCTAGAAGCTTTCACCACAGCACTTATAGCTTACGGAGATATCAAGAGGGTTTACCCACTTCTCGAATACGCCACTAAAAAATTCCCCAAAAATGATAAATTCAGAAACGATCTTAAGTCTCTGCTTATCTTTGATCAAGACTTCGAAGCAGCTAAAGCTTATAGTCTCACGAACATAGAAAAAGCTCACATAGAACTCAAGAAAGCATTTTATGGAGAGAATAAATTAGATTTAAATGATCATGAAATTAGAGAATTTATTTATAACGAACTTCTAAGCAAGATTGATAACCGTACTCCTTACTTTCCAAGCCGGCTTGAATATTTATACTTCCTTGAAACTGAAGCTGCAAGGCAAGAAGCACGGAAAATTTCACTAAATATTATAGAAAAGTTTAGTGAAATAGCCTTTCCTCAGACTCTGGATTTTTACGAACTCGCAGAGGCTTACAGGATCTTAGGATTACTAGCCTATGATTCGAAAACTGATTCTCAGGCTTATTTTGAGATGGCGAAACTGAACCAAAATAGAATGCGCTCACTATGGCTCATAGAAGATATCAGAATCTATCGCCCAATCATGAAAATACTAACTAGATCTACTAGATTTGGTTATGTATTTCCGCAGTGGATAGTTAGCCTAAATCAATTTCAATAATTCAGAAACATCAGAAGCTTTATCTAATTCATTATTACGCTTATAAATGGCTATTAAGTTTCTTACACAGCGAGCGATAATAAAAGAATCTTCGATAGGGTCTAAATATTCATCACGCCAAAATACGCTGAGCTCCTGAGCTCTAATAACACACTCTTCTTTCGTAATTCTTCTACCAGAGAAGAACGGGTCTATAAGCTGATCTGCAAACTTAACAATAAAATGCCCTGGAGCACCGATACCACTTACTGGTACTTTAAGCCTCTTTGCAACAAGCATATAAATAGATGAAAGAACTATAGGGTTACCAAGCTTAGTATCTATAACGGTGTGAATAAAATTATTTCTAATATCATAGTAATTAGCTTGATTACCAGAGAATCTCTCTTCCTCGAATAGCACTTTATTAATGGCTTCTACAGCTTCATCACTAGTAGATTTAGTAGAAAGCTTCTCTGCTGCACGGCTTGCATAAGAATCTAAAATTTCAACATATCTCTGTTCATTTAAATATGGCGTATATATTCTTGATATCAAGAAT
>RFQS01000013.1 GCA_009924885.1 Pseudomonadota bacterium
GGGTTTCTTATATCTGGTTTAATCGTTTCTGTGCCTTACGCTTTATGGATTTAAATAATTTTACTTCCATGAAAGTAGTATCTCCACTGAAAGGTGAATTCAATCCCGAGATTTTAGCTTCTGCAAAAGCGGGATATATAGATAGCGAGATTATTTCTCAGCCAGAGGATGTTCAGGAAATAAAAAATCTCTTAAATGGAACGAAAACCAGTGAAGATCCTTTTACTGAGGCTTATAAATTACTTTTAATCGGGGTCTATAAATATTACAGCAAGCAGATGCCTTTTCTTTTTTCGATGATAGAGGATTATACTCAGCTTTTAATACCTGAAGATTTATTTTCTGGGAATTCTATCTTAACTCTGATCCGTGAAAACCTTTATACAGAAAGGTGCGTTAATGAATCTGATTCGTCTCCGAATGTCGAGGTTATCGGCTGGCTCTATCAGTATTATATTTCAGAGAGAAAAGATGAAGTGTTTAATAGTTTTAAAAAAGGCAAGAAAGCTCTAGCGAAAGATATTCCAGCTGCTACTCAGTTATTTACGCCTCATTGGATAGTTAAATATTTAGTAGAAAATTCTCTCGGGAGATTATGGATTTTAAATAAGCCGAACTCTTGTCTTAGGGAGAAAATGGAATACTTTATAGAACCTGAAAATGAGGAAGACTTCCTTAAGATCAGCTCAGTAGAAGAGATTAAGGTCTGTGATCCAGCTTGTGGTTCTGGTCATATATTGGTTTATGCTTTCGACTTGCTTTATGAAATGTACTTAGAAGAAGGCTTTACTGATGATGCTGAAATAGTGAAATCGATTATAAGTAAAAACCTTTACGGAATAGAGATAGATGAAAGAGCTGCTGAACTAGCTGCTTTCGCCATTACGATGAAAGCTAGATATAGAGATAGAAAGCTTTTCACTAGGGCAGTTGAGCCGAATATCTGCCTGATGAAGAATGTTAATATAGATGAAGATAAATTAAAATCTTATATAGAAGTCGCTCACAGTGATTTATTTACTAGTGAATTTTTAAGTCAGCTTAAAGATTTTAGAGAAGCTCAAAATTATGGTGCCTTAATAAACCCGAAGATTAAGGATACTCAGTTTTTACGTAAACACCTTGAGGCTAAAGGTTTAGCTGAAAATTTATTTACTCAAGAGACTCATAAAAAAGTCCTAAAAGTATTAGATTTGATCGACTATTTACTGGCTAAATACCATGTAGTAGTCGCGAATCCACCATATATGGGTGGAAAAAATATGAACCCATCTCTAGCAGAGTTCGCTAAGAAAAATTATCCGAATACTAAATCAGATCTTTTTGCGATGTTTATGGAGAGGAACTTTTTTTTAACAAAAGAACAGGGTTATTTGGGATTTATGACTCCATTTGTCTGGATGTTTATATCAAGTTATGAAAAACTCAGAAATTTTGTGATTGATGAGAAGTCAATTTCATCATTGATTCAGCTTGAATATTCTGGATTTGACGGAGCTACAGTACCAATTTGCACTTTTGTTTGTAAAAATGATTACCAGCCTAAATTAAAGGGGACTTATATTAGACTGTCAGATTTTAAAGGGGCTAAACTCCAAGAACCTAAAGCATTAGAAGCTATTCAAAACCCAAACTGTAAATGGCGTTTCACAGCCTCTACTGAAGATTTTAAAAAAATACCAGGTAATCCTATTGCTTATTGGGTGAGTGAGAGGGTTAGGGAGATATTTAAAAATGGCCGGCCGTTATCAGCTGTTGCTAAGCCCTGTGCAGGTTTACAAACAGCTGATAACGGCCGTTTTCTAAGAGAATGGTTTGAAGTTGGTATTAATAAAGCAGGTTTTGGATTTAAAGACAGGGAATCTGCACAGAGATCTGGTTTGAAGTGGTTTCCATATAACAAAGGAGGGAGCTTTAGAAAATGGTATGGGAATAATGAGTATTTTGTTAATTGGGAAGATGATGGTGAGGAAATAAAACTAAAAAAAAAGCAGGATTTAGAGTTGGGTAAGACTACACCAAATAATTCTAAATGCTGGAATCAAGGAAGTTATTTTAAAGAAAGTATCTCATGGAGCAAAGTTTCCAGTGGATTATTTTCTGTTAGATATAGTCCATCAGGTTCTTTATTTGATGTTGCAGGATGTTCAATCTTTGCTGATATAGATCAGCTCATGTTTCTTGCGATTTTTTGCAATTCAAAATTAGTAGAAAACTTTTTGTCATGTACATCAGAGACAATTAATTTTGAGGTAGGACAAATCAATAATCTACCAATCCTACCAGTAACTTTTAATATGGACTTTACAAAGTTCATGTTTAACTCTGTTACTCATCTTTCCCAACAAGACTGGGACTCCTACGAACGCTCATGGGATTTTAAAGCCCTGCCACTGATAGATACTTATAAAAATACAGAAAAAGCCCCACTGACAGAGACTTATAAAACCTTAAGATCTAAATGGCAGTCTATGACTGATGAAATGAAGAGATTAGAAGAAGAAAATAATAAGATATTTATAGAGGCTTACGGCTTAGAAGAAGAACTCACCGCAGAAGTACCACTTAAAGAAATTACTCTTACTTGTAATCCACACTACCGTTATGATTCTAAAAAATCTTCAGCAGCATTAGAGAAACTTTTATTAGAAGATACTATTAAAGAATTTATTTCCTACGCAGTTGGCTGTATGTTTGGTAGATATTCATTAGATAAGGCTGGGCTTATACTCGCTAATCAGGGAGAGACTTTAAATGATTATTTAAAAGCTGTTCCAGAACCTAGTTTTATGCCAGATGAAGATAATGTAATTCCAGTTTTAGAAGAGGAATGGTTTAACGATGATATAGTTAATCGTTTTAAAAACTTCCTTAAAGTAAGTCTAGGAGAGGAAAATTATGAGCTTAATCTGAGCTTTATAGAAGAAGCTCTAGGAAAGGATATTAGAAAATATTTCGTGAATGATTTTTATGATCATCATGTAAAACAGTATAAAAAACGCCCGATATACTGGATGTTTTCCTCTCCTAAAGCGAGTTTTAATGTCTTAATCTATATGCACCGTTATAATGAAAATACGATAAATGTAATTCTAAATGAGTATCTTAGACACTATAGAGAGAAATTAACTAATCTGTTACTAGAGCTAGAAAACATCTCTAATTCTGAATCTAAGGCTGCTAGAGAGAAGATTCAGGCTGTTAAGGATATAGATAAAACGAAAAAGATTTTAAAAGAACTCAGTGATTATGAACAGGCTGTATTATTTCCTTTAGCTACAGAAAAAATAAAAATAGATTTAGACGATGGTGTGAAAATTAATTACAATAAATTTACTGGAGCAGTACAAAAGATAAGTGGCTTAACAGAGTAGATGATTAAAACAGAAAAAGAATTAAATCTAAGGCAGATTAAGCAGAGTCTAGGAAAGCTTTTAGAGGATGAACGCTATGATGTTTTCTTCTGGTACGATACTAAAGCCGAGTTTAGAAGAGAATATGAAAAACTAAATCTAGAGAATTTAATTAAATACGAACTTAATAATAATGAGTTTAATTTGAGATATGAGATTCATGCTGTTAGACAAGAAAAAACAGAAGCTAAGTTTTTAATTTATAGTAACTCTGCTCGCCTAGCTGATGAGGATAATTGCTTATTAGACCTTCTGCTTTCTAATCTAGAGTTTATCGCAGATAAAGTTTCTATGTATCTTACTGAGCTGGATTTAGAGCAGAGGCATCGGGCTTTAATTGCAGAACATATTAATTTTTTTGATAGTTCGGATAATAGAAAACAGATAAAAGCCTTTATAAAAAAAAATAGAGAGATTCACTCCTACATTGATGAAGCTGCATTTAGGCTTAAAATTTTAAATATTAGTTTAGGCTCAGAGGGTAAAGATTTAGAAACGGCATTAGAAAAGTTACTCAGAGACTATTGGGAAGCGGAGGATTCTAGCCCTTTAGAAAACTTGAAAGAATATAATCTACTTGATTATTTAATTGAGAAATTAAAATGGTTTGATTATGAAGCACATCCTGAAGCTGATTTACTTCATCATTTTACGGTAAAGCTTTTTGATACTGTCTTCCAAAAAGCTCTTGGTAAGAGTATCGAAAAATCTTTAAATGATGAGGCGATTGTTTTTTTAAATAACTTTAAAAATAATCGTATGAATGTAGATTTATTTAAGTCTATTTCTAGGAAAATAGCAGAGATATTAGCTGTAGAAAAGCAGTTAGAGGGGCTTAGAGACATAGATGCTTTGCTTGACATTGATATCTATGAATTAATAGAAAAGAAGATTATTTCTGAAACGAGAGATGGCATTATAGCGAATAAGCTTTCTAGTAAAGCTTTAGATGGACTAATCAGAAAAAGAAAAGCTAGTATATGGTTTGAAGAGTATAAAGATGTTTATGAAGCCTTAAATCGAGCTTGTGAATTGCTTTATAAGCTTAATAATTTAGAGAAAAATTTTACTTTAGATCTGCTAAGTTTTATCGGCCATTATGTTAATCATGATTTCAAAATAGATCAGTTGTATAGGCAGTTTAATTATCATAAAGAAAAATCTAATTCATATTCACTCTTAGAGTCACTTAGCTGCGAGATTGAAAATAAATATAATTTATTTTTGGTGGAGTTGAATAATAAATGGCAGATTCCTTTAGATCAGCTTCAGGAGTGGAAATTTCCAGAAGATAAAATGCAAAGAAATTTCTTTAAATATACTATAAATGACAGTTCCCCTAAATATGCAGTGCTTATTTCAGATGCACTAAGATATGAGGTTGCAGAAGAATTAGCTCGGAGATTAGATTCTACTAAATTTAAAATCGAAAATGATTATATGATTTCTACTTTGCCCTCTTGGACTCAGTTTGGGATGGCTGCTTTACTCCCTACTGATGATATTAGGGTCGATGATAAGAATATAGAGAAGGAACTCTTAGTTCTAAAGAATAAAAAATCTACGAAAGGCTTAAGCAATAGAACTAAAATTCTTATGGATTATTTTTCTACTAAAAATAAACAAGCTACGGCTTTAAAATTTGAGGATATTAAACCTAAAACTGGGATTGAGATTCGAGAACTTATAAAAGAGAACGATTTAGTGCTTATTTATCACGATAGGATAGACGCCACTGGTGATGATACTAAAACGGAGCGGGATATTTTCAAAGCTTGTGAGGATACCATTACTGAAATTCAAGATCTCCTGAAGAAGCTATTTAATAATAACGTACATCACGTGATTATCACTTCAGATCATGGTTTTATCTACCAGAATAAGGTAGATGAATTTTTAAGTGAGAATATAGACTCTAAGACGATTTTAAAAAGGGATAGAAGATTTTTAGTCGGTAAAAACTTAGATGAAAGTTCTGGATTTAAGAAATTTACTTCTAAAGAATTAGGGTTTTCTTGTGAATATGATTTTCTTTTTCCTAAATCCATTAATAGGCTTAGATTAAAGGGTTCTGGAGCTCATTTCGTTCATGGTGGAACTAGCCTTCAGGAAATTATTATTCCTAATTTAAAAATTAGTCTTTTAAATACAGGGAGAGTAGAAAAAGAATCAGTAGAAGCTCAGGTGATTCGGGGATCTAAGTCTGTTATTAGTTCAAATCAGTTTATCGTAAAGCTCTATCAGGATAAGGCTGTTAGTGAAAAAGTAAGCCCTATCAAAATTAAGTTAGGTCTGTATTCAGCTACTGATGAGCTTATCTCGGATACTAAAATCTTAAACTTAGATTCTTCTAGTGATAATGCACTAGATAGGGAATTTAAAGTAGAGTTATTACTAAATGCTAAAGCTGATGATTTTAATAAACAGACTGTTTACTTAGTTATCAAGAAATATCACGAAAAAAGCCATGAATTTAGAGATGAGAGTGATGAGATGAAGCGTCAGCATCCTTATGAACTGAAAAAATCCTTTACCAGTGATTTTGATTTTTAGGAGATTTTATGGAAACTGTAACAGTAGAAGATTTAAATAAAAAAATTAATGAATTTTTCCCAGGCTTAGCAGTTAGAAAAGATTTGGTGGGTTTAGTAAAAGGTAATGCTATAGTGCCTTCCTACGTGCTTGAATATCTTTTAGGACAGTACTGTGCTACTAGTGATGAGGATTCTATAAATGCAGGCATAGAGAGAGTCAAGAAAATTTTAGCTGATCATTATGTAAATAGAAATGAGGCTAATTTAATAAAATCTAAAATTAAAGAGCAGGGACGTTTTAAGGTTATAGATAAGGTTTCTGTAAGTTTAAATGATAAAGAAGACTGTTATGAGGCGACTTTCACTAATCTTGGGCTAAATAAAATTTTAGTAGATTCTAATACGGTGAAAAAAAATCCTAAGCTCTTAGTCTCTGGAGTGTGGTCCTTAGCTGATTTAGAATATGAATACACTGAGGATAAGAGGATAAGTCCGTGGGTGATGAGTTCTCTGAAACCGATTCAGCTATCAAATTTCAACTATGATGAATATATAGAAGCTAGGAAGAAATTTTCTACTGAAGAATGGATTAACCTTTTAATACAGAGTATCGGCTTTAATCCAGAGCTACTGAGTAGAAGAGCTAAATTAATTCAGTTAACTAGATTAGTTCCATTCTGTGAAAGAAATTATAATCTTATAGAACTCGGTCCTAAAGGGACTGGTAAGTCTCATATCTTTTCTGAATTTTCTCCTCACGGAATTTTAATTTCTGGTGGTGAAGTAAGTCAGGCTAAACTTTTCGTAAATAATACCTCAGGGAAAATAGGCTTAGTTGGTTACTGGGATACAGTGGCTTTTGATGAGTTTGCAGGGAAGCAGAAGAAGACTGATAAAGCTCTAGTCGATATCATGAAAAACTATATGGCAAATAAATCTTTTTCAAGAGGCGTAGAAACCATTGGGGCAGATGCTTCCATGGCATTCGTGGGAAATACGAGCCATAACGTGGCTCATATGCTTAAGTATTCTGATTTATTTGTAGATTTACCAGAGAAATTTTATGATTCAGCTTTTATAGATAGGTTGCATTTTTATATACCTGGTTGGGAAGTCGATATTATCAGGAGTGAACTTTATTCAGATGGCTACGGCTTCGTTGTGGATTACCTTGCAGAGGTTTTAAGATTTATGAGAGCTAAGGATTATTCTAATGTTTATCAAGATCATTTTATAATTTCTGAAACTGTCTCTACGCGTGATAAAACTGCTATTAATAAAACATTTTCAGGTTTAATGAAACTTATTTTCCCTGATGGTAACGCTACTAAAGAAGAGATTCAAGAGCTATTAAATTTTTCTATTGAAGGCAGAAAAAGAGTTAAAGATCAGCTGTTTAGAATAGATTCGACATATTCAAAAGTGGAATTTAGCTATACTGCTCTTGCAGATTCTTCTAAGACATTTATAAAAACTGCTGAAGAAAAGGAATTTCCGAATTATTATAATAAATCCTCTTCTGAGGATGATAATCCTACTGATATTCTAAATCTAAATAATGCGAGTGTACCTGCTTTACAGGAGGACGACGAAAACGCAGAAATTGGAGTTCGGCAACAGTGCCAAGAGGGACATTTCGTTTTCGAGGAAAACCAATCTGCTAAGAGTTTTAAAGATTTATTCGGAGCTTATTTAAAAGGCTCTACGATTATACATATAGTAGATCCGTATATTAGACAGTTTTATCAAGCTGCTAATTTAATGGAATTTATGGAGATGTTAGTTTTAAATAAAGCCCCAGAGGATGAAATAGCAGTCCATTTAGTGACTAGTCAAGATGAGTATAAAATAAATAATCAAGAGAGTTTTCTTGAACAGATTAAAGCTGCTTGTATGAATGAAGGTATCATTTTCACTTATGAGTTTGATAATTCTAATAAACTTCACGGAAGATATATACAGTCTAATAATGGCTGGAAGATAGTTCTGGATAGAGGTTTAGATATATATCAGCCGTTTGATAGTAATGATGCTTTTAGCTTTAAAAGAAGATTAGCAGAGAAGAGAAAATTTAAAGCTTTTTATGTTACTTATATCAAGGCATCGTTATCGAAGCTGCAAGCTCAAGATTAAGGAGACGAATGACCGCAGTAACCCTAGCCATAATCCTCTTCCGCAACGACCTAAGACTAGCTGACAATCCAGCTCTTCACTACGCCATATCACAAGGCAAAAAAACACTTCCTGTCTTTATCTATGAAGATCATTTCGATAACGGTAATGAAGCGAATTTTGAAAGATTAGGGGCGGCGACTAAGTTATGGTTGCATTATTCTTTAAAGAGTCTTTCTGAGTCTATCTCTGAATATGGTTCTAAATTACTAGTCCTGAAAGGTAATCAAAGAGTGGTTTTAAATGCCTTAATCGATAAATTCGAAAATTCCATAAGCTCAGTCTACTGGAACCGTCGCTATGAACCACATCATATTAAACTAGACACTGAACTAAAAGAGTTTTTAACTCATGAGGCGGATGAAAACGCTGAAGTTGAAGCCCGAGGGCAGTACTTAGAGGTGAAAAGTTTTGGAGGGAATTTGCTGATAGAACCCTGGGAGCTTTTAAATAAACAGTCCAAGCCTTATCAAGTCTACACCCCTTTCTCCAAGCAGTATTTCCATCTTTTTGAAGGCTCTATGGCGGATAGGATTAGACCTCTAGAGTATAAACTAAGTGCAGATAACTTTTTAAGTAAAGAAGATATTTCTAAAATTATAGAAAATGCAGGAAATGGAGTTGAGCTACAGTCTCTTGAAAGTTTGTGTAGTATTGAAGATCTTAATCTGAGAGATCGTGGTGAGGAAAGTAAAAACACAAAAAACATAATTCCAGAGCAGTATCACCCTTGGGTAGATAAAATGACTAAATACATTAAGGCTGGTGAAACTAAAGCTAGAGAGGCTTTAGACGAATTTATTCAGACTAATTCTGCTTTAAGTTATGGTGAAAAACGAAATAGCCCTTTCCTGAAAGGAACTTCACAGCTTTCGACTAATTTGCATTTTGGGGAGATTTCAGTGAGGCAGGTCTACGCCGCTATAAATAATTTAGATTCAGGAAAAGAAATCTCTGAAAATAAGGCTGCTATCGGTGCTGTAGATTTTCCGCTATCAAAAGCAAAAAAATATGATTATTTAAAACAGCTTATCTGGAGAGAGTTTGCTCATTATCTGATGTATCATTTTCCTCATACTGTAAATCAGCCTCTGCGAGAAGAGTTTAAACATTTTAATTGGCGAAGTTTAGATGATATTCAAGCTGGAAGTGAGAATCAAAATGCTAATAAATTAACTGCCCATCAAATGTTAAAGAAGTGGCAGCAAGGTGAAACTGGTTATCCTATAGTAGATGCTGGGATGAAGGAGCTTTGGGAAACTGGTTGGATGCATAATCGTGTCAGAATGATAGCAGCATCTTTTTTGGTGAAAGATTTGAGAATCCACTGGATTGAAGGTGCTAAGTGGTTTTGGGATACACTGTTTGACGCTGATCTAGCTAATAATACTATGGGCTGGCAGTGGGTAGCTGGTTCTGGAGCTGATGCTGCACCTTATTTTAGAATATTTAATCCTACTACTCAGTCAGAGAGGTTTGACCCAGATGGTGTTTACATTAAGCGTTGGTTAAAGTCTTTACAAGAATGCTCTGTTAAAAATATTCACGCACCTTTAGCCTCGGGAGATTTAAGGCTTATTAAACTAGTTCAAGATTATCCTGCACGATTAATTGATCACGAGATAGAAAGAAAAATAGCTTTAGCGGAATTTAAGAAACTGCGACTAAAAGCTACTTCGTAAGAAGATTTAAAATTTTTCATAAATCTTTTGTTTTAAATTTGGCATTATATATGACATGAGTCAGGGTGTAAGCTTTGTGTTGCCAGGGCATAGACCGTTAAGTAGAGTTCCTGTTTCACTTGTACCAAAACAGCTGCATTCATCGCAAAGATCACAAACAGACAATATTAAACTAAAATTCTTGACGCATAACGTTGCTGGTCCTATGGTGCCACTAAAAGAGGTTTTGGATCTCTCATCCTTAAAGAATGGTACATTAGATTCTATTTTAAGTCTTCAAGAAGTACATAAAAAGGACTTAGATGCTTTATTGAAAGACTTATCACCAAATGGGTCTGCCATAGAACATGCAGATTCGAATAATCCCGTAGGTATTTTTTCTAATGAAAATTTAACGCTAGTTTGGGCTAAAGATTTTACTTTGCAAGAAAAAGATAAACATGTTTTTAAGTTTGATAGTCTAGGGCGTGCTGGTGAACACTATTTACTTACCGTAGTTCCACGTCAAGTCAGTGGTCTAGAGCTAGACTTAGCTTATAAGTTAAAAGAAAAAGATGGTGACCCGAGCTTAAAGCCAAAGGTTAAAATTTACGAGTCTTTTATTAAAGTTCCATTGAAAAAAGCAGTCATTGAAAAGCTTTTTGGTTGTTCCGATAGAGAGAATCCAGCACTGAAGACGACTATTGATGTCTATGATGGTTTGGGTAACAGAGTTCATCGACTTAAACATATTAATATCCACACTCCGGCCTTTGCTTTAGGTTGGGAGAGATTACTTGCCTTCATTAACTTCCTAGACAGGCTTGTAACTAAGCAGATTAATAAAGAAGGAAACCAAAAAAATACTGTTGTTTTGGCTGGTGATATGAATAATATTTTTCCTGGTGAGGATAAAAATCTTTTTAAATTACTGCTGAAATATGGCTTTGAAACACACTTCCCTTTTCATGAGGGAACTTATGGAAAGGATAAGCAGGGTAATAGTGTTTATAAACATGATGTTATCGCTGTTTCTTCTCCAGAGTCGCCGCCGTGGTCTGTAATTGAAGAATATAAAGTAGGTCCCAAGGATACTGCTTCGGATCATCGCTCTGTTGCTGCGATATTGTCTTTGCCCAGGCTTATTCCTAAAGGAAATACAGAAAATGGAGTTATGCATCAATCCTTTGCTAAAATCTAAATCATGTCTTCTAACCCTACTACTGTATACGACACTATAATCATCGGTGCTGGACCTGCTGGTCTCTCTGCTGGACTTTATGCTTCTAGAGGGAACCTTAAGACTCTTATTCTGGAAAAAGGCATAGTAGGCGGGCAGCTTCAAGTTACTCATGAGATTGAAAATTATCCAGGTATGGATCATATGACAGGTCCACAGATCTCTGATGCTATGGAAACACAGACTAAAAGATTTGGCTGTGAGGTTATTACTGGTGATCCAGTTATTTCAGTAAATTTAGAATCCTCGCCTAAAGTGGTTAAGACAGCTAAAGGTGAATTTAAAGGTCATACCCTGATTATCGCTAGCGGCTCTGAACATAAACAGCTAGGCGTACCTGGGGAAAAAGAAAATTGGGGTAAGGGTGTCTCTTATTGTGCTGTCTGTGATGGAGCTTTTTTTAAAGAGAGAGAAGTTGTTGTCGTTGGTGGTGGTTCTTCTGCGGTAGAAGAAGGTAATTTTTTAACGAAGTTCGCGAAGAAGGTTACTTTAATTCATAGGCGTGATGAGCTGCGTGCTGAAAGGATTTTACAGAATCGTTTTAAAGCTAATCCTAAGACTGATATAGTTTGGGACAGTGTCGTAACTAAAATTAACGGTGGTATCCTAGGCGTAGAATCCGTTACAGTAAAGAATCTTAAGACTAATGAAGAATATGATTTTCCTTGCGAAGGGGTTTTTATTTATGTCGGGTTAATTCCGAATGTAGATTTTTTAGAGTCTAAAATAGAGACAGATGAAGCAGGTAAAATAAAGTCAACGATTAAGATGGAGACTAATTTACCTGGTGTTTTTGTAGCTGGTGATGTTAGAGATACTGTTTTAAAGCAAGCTGTAACAGCAGCTTCGGATGGATCATTAGCTGCTACTATGGCGATAGCCTACGTAGAGTCCTTAGAAGATCAGCACTTAACTGCTGTATAGACCGATACCGAACTCCATTTTCTACGTTAGCCTTGAAACTGCACGTTCGGTATCGGTCTCTCGTAATCGTTAATAAGAAGATTTTTTTTTTCGATTCTTCTGTTTAGGATAATTTCTCTAAGTTCTTTTCCTGCACGCTGAGCTGAATCGTTAATCACTGAAAAATCAAAGTCATTTATATACTTCATTTCATCTCTAGCTTTAGCTAATCTCAGTAAAATCTTTTCTTCTGGCTCTGTAGCTCTTTTTCTAAGCCTTGCCTCTAGCTCATCAATGCTCGGTGGTAAAAGAAATATCATTAATGCTTCTGGGAATTTTTCTTTTACTTGTAAAGCACCCTGCACTTCTATTTCTAAAAAGACATCAGTACCATCTTTTAATTTTTCAAAAACAAAATCTTTAGGTGTGCCGTATTTATTGCCAACGAACTCAGCCCACTCTAATAATTTATCAGCTTGGATCAATTCATCAAATTCATGGTTTGTTCTGAAAAAATAATTCTTTCCCTCTTCTTCGCCGCTTCTCTTTTCACGGGTAGTTACAGAAACTGAAAATATAAGATTATCTAAATTCTGGAAAAGTTCTTTTACAACAGTACCTTTACCGACCCCAGAAGGGCCTGTGAAAACTATTAGATTACCCATTTTAGAGTTCATTTTAAGCACTCAACTATAGCAATATCACCATCTTTTTGGATGATTTTAACTGTAGTCCCTTGTCCTATAAATTCCCCCATTAAGCTCTTCGCTAACAAAACTGCATCAAAATCAAAAAGTTTGATAGTCCCAGGTTCAGTTTCTGTAATTGGTTTAAAGACCATAGCTTCTTTGCCAATGAGATTCGTATCAGAGTTTTTATTTTCTGGGATTTTAACGATAAATTTAAGAGCTGGTCTAAGAGTAAAAACAAGGATAGCAGTGGTCGCTATAAAAATTAATATGAGTACGTAGAAGTTCATAGTACTGAGTTGATCTATGATTCCGATCACTAGGCTTGAAACTGCAAGGCAAATAAAAATAAATAAGCGAGGGGTGAAAGCCTCCGCAAGCATGAGTAAACCAGCTACAATATACCAAATAGAGGTGGAATCCATTATCTAAGGAATTCTAACAAACTTTTGGTAATCACTTCTTAAAAAACATAAAGCAATTGCTACAGCGTCTACGGCATCATCGGGACGAATCTTTTCTGTAAGCTGTAGATCAGCCATGACAAAGCTTTCTACTTCACTTTTCTCGGCACGGCCCCTACCTGTAATTATTTGTTTAACCTGTAAAGGTGTATATTCAAAAATTTGCATCTTTGATTCATGAGCTAGTTGTAAAACAACTCCACGAGCCTGTGCTACTGGAATGACAGTTTTTAGGTTTTTAAAAAAGAAAAGCTGTTCTATCGCAATTACATCTGGTTTAAAGGTATTTATTAGATCTAAAAGATCTAGGCGAATCTCTGTAAGCCTTTGAGCTTCTGTATCGAATTTACTTGTTTCGATAATGCCACACTGCAATAGTTTATATAAATTATTAGAATCATAGGATTCGATAAGTGCAAAGCCAAGGCGAGCCGTTCCAGGATCTATGCCAAGTATTTTCATAAATATGGGCTTCCTTATCGTAAGTTTTAGCAAAGATTTCGCAAAGCTGAATCTCTAATACTATAATTATATGGCAAGATTTTATTTATATTAATGATTCGACCGATAAATATACTTCTATCCCAAATTTTGACTAATCCCCTTTATCGGACAGTGGTATCAATAATAGCTGCTTTTTTATTGAGTTTAAATTTAGCCTGTTTTAATTACCCAGTAATGGCTTGGATCGGTTTAATACCATTAATTTTATTAAATAAAAGCTGTCAAAAAATAGAAAGATTATTTTTAGAAAGTTTCATTTTTTTCTTCATTTATAATCTACTATCATTTGCCTGGCTTTTCAGTATTCATCCTTTAAATTGGCTTGGTATAGAGAGTTTTCCTAGTATTATCGTGGCAAGTTTAGCTTGGTTAATCCCTAGTCTTTATCACAGTGTGTTTCTATTGATATTTTCCTTGTCTATTTGGATTTTTTACAGACTTAAGGATAGAACTAAGCTTGAGGAGCTCAGTATCGTTGAGATACTGATACTGGCTTTTACCTGGTCTTTGATTCAATATAAGATACTTGCGAGTACTAGTTTTTTATCTCTTTTTGCGGTGCCTATAAATCAGTTAGCCTATGGTCAATATTTAAGTGTTGATTTAAGTAAGCTTGTAAGAGTTACTGGAGCTGTGGGACTTGAGATTATTATTGTTACTTTTAACTTACTTGTCGCTAATTTAATTCATGTATATGATTTCAATAATACGAAGATTAAAATGTTTTACCAGACTAGCACGGGGTTTATAGAAAATTTATCTATTAATAGTCATATTAAGACTATTTTTGGCATTGTTATTTTATTCGTTTTTACTGGGGCTTATATTAATTTTATTGCAGATGCTCGAAAGCCCGTTAAAGCCTTGTCTTTTACTTTGGTTCAGGCGAATCTGAATCGTAAAGATACTAGAGTGAATCTTGATAATTTAGATAAGACCTTGGAACTTCAAGAAAAGCTGTCCCAGATTAAGAAAAAGAGCCATTTGCTGATTTGGACTGAAGCTAGCATCCCTACGAATGTTACGAATATGAATCACAGTGCTAAGGTGATGAAACTGATTTCAAGAATACAGAAGGAGTATGAATATTTTATTTTTGGGACTTACTCTAATATAGATGGCGAGCTATTTAATAGTTTAAAGCTTATAGATATTAAAGAAGAGAAGGTAAGAACTTATAATAAGGCTCAGTTAGTTCCTTTTGGTGAATACACTCCATTCATTAATCTTTTACCTGAAACTATTAGTAAATTAGCTACTTCGACCATTGGCACAGGGTTTTCTGCGGGTAAAGAGCATCAGAAGCTACTTGAATTTAATGATATTAAAGTAGGTAGTTCTATTTGTTTTGAGTTACTTTTTCCTGAAATTATTCGCAGACAAACTCGTGATGGAGCGAATTTCCTTGTTAATGTAAATGATCTTTCTTGGTTTCAGAATGATAATATGAAGAAGCTTTTTCTAGCAGTAGCTGTTATTAGAGCTGCTGAAAATTCTAAAGATTTAATTCTTGTCGGTAATACTGGTTATTCAGCTTTAATTAAGCGAGATGGTCAGATTCATGATTTGACTAAAATAAATCAGCCTCAAGCCGTACATTCAGCCGTGGGATTGGATTACAGTAA
Source organism: Pseudomonadota bacterium (assembly GCA_009924885.1). Lineage (GTDB taxonomy): Bacteria > Cyanobacteriota > Vampirovibrionia > LMEP-6097 > LMEP-6097 > LMEP-6097. The sequence goes on from RFQS01000013.1 coordinate 15,206, forward strand.
GAGCTTTTATAGTGAATTTGGTTGGTAGCCGAACGAACAAGTTCAAGGCAGAGGATGACAAAAACGTAGAAATTGGAGTTCCGCTACACGTTCACTTTGTCAATTGGAAATCTTGCTGCCATGTAAATGGGGTAACGGTTTAACTTCTTCTCATCATTTGATCCAAAATTTTTAGCACAAAAAATAACTTTATACGATGAATTATATTTATTTTGAAAAATTTGAATACTTCGTGATCTAGTATTGTTTCCTGATTTGACTTCAATCGGAATCACTTCTCCAGAGACTTCTTTGAGAAATTCGACTTCTGACTCCCCTTCTTTCCAAGCAAATAATCTGTCTCTGCGTCCTTCTGCGCAAGAAAATTCTTGAGCTATAAAGTTCTCTGCATAAAAACCTTTATAGGTACCGTAATCATAGTTGAGAATTAATTGAGGATTAAGGTCGCTTAATGCTCCTAAAATTCCTACGTCATAGACAAAAAGTTTAAAACGATTCTCGTCAGTATAAGCTTTGAATGGCAGTTGACCACAGTTTACTATCGGAACTTTCAGGATTAATCCAGCTGCTTCTAACCAATCTATAGTCCCAGACATTCTTTCATAACTATTGAGATTTGAGATTACTCCTTTAAACTTAAATTTAGGGGCTGAGCCATTTTGCTCTTTAGCTAGTTGAGCTGGGATATTACTCCATAATCTTTCGAGATGCATGGAATTCTCTTTACCACTGTGTCTTGCGATATCAGCGAGGTGAGTTTGGATAAGGGTTTCTTGGCATTTACGAACTTCATGTAATGCTGTAATTAAGTTTTTTTTATATTCTTTATAGGCTAAGATCGCCTCTGGTAGACCGCCTACGATTAAGTATATTTTCCAGAGCTCCCAAGCTTTTTGGTGAATTGCTTCTGAGAAATCTTCTTTATTTGACCACTCTGTAAGATATTCGAATAAAAAATTCTCCCCAATGGCTTGAAGAAATTCAAAAAAACTCAAGGGATACATATTGATAGAGTTGATTTTCCCAACAGGAAAGGAGCTTTGACCTAGATTTACTCCTAGTAAAGAGCCAGCTGCACAGATGGCTAGCTTAGGTATTTCTTCGCAGAAGTATTTAAGGCTGGTAATAGCTTTTGGGCAGTCTTGAATTTCATCAAATATGATTAAATCTGTTTTTATGTCTATCTTCTGATTAAATAATATTTCCAGTTCACTAATTATTCTTTGAGGCTTTAAATCTTTTTCAAAGATTTGTTGATATTCTTTTTGCCTCTCAAAATTAATATAGAAATGATTTTTGAAATTATCATCCCCAAACTGTTTTAGGCTATGTGTTTTACCAATTTGTCTTGCGCCAAGCAGCACAAGAGGTTTGCGCTTCTCTTTTTTTTGCCACTGTCTTAACTGCTTGTCAATGTTTCTTTTCATTAGTGGTTAGTTTTGAACTTGTACGTTTGCGAGCAGTCTCTTGTTCGGCTATAGTGCCAGTATATAAAAGAATTATGCCACAAAAATGGCAGTTCTGTTAAAAATAAAGCCCTTAAAATTACATTTTGGTAATTTTAAGGGCTTTATTTTTTTCTATTTTGTAATTTTTAAGGGCTTTGTTGTGGAAAATTACACAGCCGTAAGCTGGCTCATATTGTTAATAATCGCATCACCAAATTCTGAACACTTAAGTAAAGTAGCACCATCCATAAGTCTCTCAAAATCATAAGTTACAGTTTTATCTGCAATAGCTTTCTCTAAGCCTTTTTCGATAAGCTTAGCTGCTTCATCCCAACCCATAAATTCAAACATCATTACGCCTGAAAGGATTACAGATCCTGGATTTACTTTATCAAGTCCAGCATATTTAGGAGCTGTACCATGAGTCGCCTCGAATACAGCTTGGTTCTCTCCGATATTCGCTCCAGGAGCTATACCTAGACCACCTACTTGTGCTGCTGCCGCATCTGATAAATAATCACCATTTAAGTTCATCGTCGCAATAACTTGATATTCGTCTGGTCTTAAAAGTAGCTGTTGGAAAGTGCTGTCAGCAATACGGTTTCCTAGGACTATCTTGTCACCAGCGTTTGCGCCATCCCAGATTTCTTCTTCAGTAATAACTTCATTCGCAAATTCTCTTTTGACTAGTTCATAACCCCAGTCTCTGAAAGCACCTTCAGTATATTTCATAATGTTTCCTTTATGAACTAAATGAACTTTCTTAAGTCCTTTCTGAATAGCATATTCTACTGCTGCGCGAATCAGTCTCTCTGAGCCAGATTTAGAGATAGGTTTTACACCTATGCCTGAAAAATCCCTAATCTGTTTTTTAGGATTAAAAGAATTAATCAATTCTATAACCTTTAAAGCCTCTGGGGAATTAGCTTCGTAATCGAAACCAGAATATACATCCTCAGTATTTTCTCTAAATAAAGTTATGTCTAATTTTTCTGGATTCTTCATCGGTGAAGGAACACCTTTATACCAGCGAACCGGTCTAACACAGGCATATAGATCAAAAATCTGTCTAAGAGCGACATTTAGACTTCTGATTCCACCACCAACTGGTGTAGTTAAAGGTCCTTTAATCGCCAGTGAATATTCTTTAATATCATCAATGGTCTGCTGTGGTAGCCATTCACCAGTTTGGTTAAATGCTTTTTCACCAGCAAGAATCTCTTTCCATTCGATTTTCTTTTTACCTTGATAAGCGATTTCTACTGCTGCATCTAATACTCTCTGAGATGCTTTCCAGATATCTGGTCCAGTTCCGTCACCTTCTATAAATAGAACTATAGGATTATCTCCTACTTGTGCTTTTGCGTTTTTAATAATTACTTTTTCAGCCATAACCTTTATCTTATATACAATTTAAGGGTAAGTCAAACTATTGTATTTGGGGGATTTGATTAAGCTTTAATAGCTTCAACGCTTTTCTTTAGCTGTGCGTATTTAACTATAATTAGCAAAAAAAACTTCTGGTTCAGCTAGAATGTAGTTTGTGGTTTTATGGCAGAAAATGTTACACAAATAAAAATAAAAGGC
>RFQS01000121.1 GCA_009924885.1 Pseudomonadota bacterium
CTTTCTTCTTCACTTGATTAAGAATCTCTCTCTCTATGCTCTTTTGAATTGAGTAAAATAAAGCTATCTCTTCTTCAACAAATCTCTCTGCTTCTAATAGAAAATCTTTGACAGACTTTATCGGAATAGTATTAATTACATCCTTCACACTATCCACAATGCTGTGTGTATGCTCCGCAGAGCTAACTTTATCTTCTTGAACAATCTCCTCTAATTTTCGTTCTTCTTCAATTCCAGCAGTAGTATTCGTTTTTCCTTGCTTCAATTTTAATAGCTGAGCCACTAAACTACCCATCTGAGCAATAAAGAGTGGTGAGGATTTATCTAAAACATTTTTATTCATCATTGCTGAGAGCATATTCGTATAATCTCTCTTCGTCATCATACTAGCCAGTGCAGGTGGGCTAGCTAATAACCATGAAGCAAAATTTTTATTACTTAAAACATTTTTAGACATAGAATCAAAATTAATACGATCTTCAGGAATCAAGGCTTTTGGCAACCTAAGCTGATCCCGCGCTGTTCCAGCAGCTGATACCAAATTAATTTCATGAGAAAAATCTTTATAAATTGACTGATGCGAATATTCATCAGGACGAGGACCTTTCTCAGCAGGTTTAATACGAACACCTTCATCCAATAAAGGCTTATTTAAAAGATTCTTACTGTTCATTGCATCTAAAACATAATTAAAAAGCTCATCGTAGGTAAAAGTTTGATTAGGGTATGAACGTAATATATCCCCTAAAGCATTAGAGATAGTTGCTGTCGATACCTGCAGCCTAGTTCCATATTCTTCTAATCTCCTTGAATAATCATCAACAATATGCAAGAATCTATCAGTTTTCACTATTCGATTACTATCATTTAAAAAATCACGTGAAGAGATATTAGGCTTCAAGCGAGGGTCTCTAATCCTATGAGAGAAGTTTGAGTTATTTATTGAAGGTAGTGATGATGAAGAATTATCCATGGTCAGGTAGCTTACCTTTCCTATGCCACTAGCTTAAAATTCTAGCATTTTTAAGATTTTTGAAAAAATCTTCTTGTACTAATTGAGTTTTTGCATTTATAATCACAGGATAGTTAGTTTAAGAGCACTAATTAAGGAGATAAATTAGATGAATAGAGCTGAATTGGTTGCGAAGATCGCCGAAGAGACTCAAATGACTCAGAAACAAGTTGATACAATGCTTGCTTCTTTCATTGAAGTCGTAAAAAATAGTGTTAAAGCTGGAGAAAAAGTAACTCTAACTGGCTTTGGTACATTTGAAAAACGCCACAGAAAAGAAAGAGAAGGAAGAAACCCACAGAACGGTCAAAAAATACAGATCCCAGCTTGTGACGTTCCAGGATTCTCTCCAGGAAAACAGTTTAAAGAAGCTGTTAATTCTTAGTTCAATTAAAAGCATTAATACACTTTTAATTTCAATATCTATAAAAATAGCGAGATGAATATCTCGCTATTTTTTTTAAACGATAGTAGCGATATATGAGATTAAAGTTATTTTCACCACTTCCCCTAATGATTATTAGAATGTTTGAAAAAATAGTATAATCAAAATCTACACCCCAATTATTTATGACAAGTTCAGGCGCAGCAGAAGAATCTTTCCGTAACGGCGGGAAAACCGTTGATATTAACGTTCAGGATGAAATGACTAAAAGTTTCATCTCTTATGCGATGTCAGTTATAGTCTCTAGGGCTATTCCGGACGTAAGGGATGGATTGAAGCCAGTTCACAGAAGAATACTGTACGCGATGCATGACATGAATATGTATCCTGATAAGCCTTTTAAAAAATGTGCTCGTATAGTTGGTGAAGTTCTAGGTAAATATCACCCTCACGGCGATACAGCCGTGTATGACTCTTTAGTAAGAATGGCTCAGCCATTCAGCTCTAGATACACGCTAATTGATGGTCATGGTAACTTTGGTAGCCTTGATGACGGGCCTGCTGCGATGAGATACACAGAAGCGAAGCTTCAAAAAATGTCAGTCGAGGCTCTCTCCGACATAGAGTCAGAGACAGTAAACTTTATAGATAACTTCGACGGCTCCCTACAGGAACCAGAAGTGCTTCCATCTAAAATACCTAACCTTCTTTTAAATGGTGGTACTGGTATCGCAGTCGGCATGGCGACTAACATTCCACCACATAACTTAAAAGAAGTAATGGAAGGACTCATAGCTTTAATAGATAATCCTGAATTAAGCATAGATGAACTTTTAAAAATCATTAAGGGTCCAGATTTTCCAGCAGGCTGTACTATAGTAGGCCGCCAAGGTATCAGAGAATACTTTGAAACAGGCAGGGGTTCTGTCACTCAAAAAGGGACATATGTTATTGAAGAAAATGACAAAGGTCGCCAATCCATCGTTATTACTGAGTTACCTTATCTTGTAGGGGCAGAAACTTTCGTTAGTAAAGTAGCTGAGCTGGTTAAAGCAGAAAGGCTTACTGGTATTGCAGATGCGAATGATGAGACTGGTAGGCAAGGTACTAGAATAGTTATTAAATTAAAGAAAGATGCTAACGCAAATGTAATAGCGAATAATCTTCTGAAATTCACTCCATTACAGCAGAATTTTTCTGTCAACATAGTAGCCCTTGTAAAAGGCAAGCCTAGGCAGCTTGGCTTGTTACCAATACTAAGAGAGTTTATAGAATTCAGAGTAGAAGTAATAACCCGCAAGGCTCAATTTGATTTAAATAAAGCGATAGCTAGAGACCATATATTAATGGGCTTACTGAAAGCACTAGCTAATATTGATGCCGTAATCGCCCTTATCAAAGAATCTGAATCTAGTGATTCAGCTAGACAGGATTTAATCGAGAAATTCGAACTTAGCCTAGAACAAGCTAATGCCATCCTTGAGATGCAATTAAGACGCTTAACTGGTTTAGAGCATGAGAAAATTGAAAATGAACATGAAGAGCTAACTAAACTGATAGCTGAACTTAAAAACCTTCTATCAAGAAGAGACTTGATTTTAGAAGAAGTCAAAAAGCAGTCTAGAGAATTAATTGAGAAATATGGTGATGAAAGAAGAACAAAAATAACCAGTGAGCAAGGTGAATTAAACATGGAAGACCTTATCGCAAATGAGCGGATGGTGGTTTTCATTACTAGACAGGGTTATATAAAACGTATTCCACTAGAAACTTTTGAAAGACAGAGAAGAGCTACTAAGGGTAAAGGTGGCATTAAGACTAGAGATGAAGATGATCTTCAAGACTTCTTTTCGACTTCCATGCATGACACACTTTTATTCTTTACAAATAAGGGATTGGTTTATAGCGCTAAAGTATTTGACGTAGTCGAAGGAAGCCGCCAGCATAAAGGTCAAGCCTTAGTTAATTTAATAGCTGTTAAGCCAGATGAATCCATTACAGCTGTTCTTCCTATAAGTATTTTTGATGAAGGACATTACTTAACCATGCTTACTTCCCAAGGAGTAATTAAGAAGACTGCTCTATCGGAATTTGAATCTGTAAGGAAATCTGGAATAGTAGCACTGAATTTAGATGATAATGATTCTCTAAATTGGGTTAGAGTAACCGATGGTACTAAGACTTTAGTTTTAGGTACCGCTGATGGCATGGTCATTCGCTATGACGAAGATGAAGTTAGAGGAATGGGACGTGCTGCTAGAGGGGTTAGAGCCATTAGTATGCGTGAAGGTGATTATTTAGTCGGCTTCGACATAGTACCTTCTAATAATGAAAATATTGATCTTCTGATTATTACGAATGATGGCTACGGTAAGCGAGTTAAGATCGGTGAATTTAGAGTACAAGGCAGAGGTGGTCTTGGTCTTATCGCTATTAAATTCAAATCACCAAATAGTAAAATGGCTTGCTTAATTAACATTGAAAGTAAGCAGGAATTTATGATCGCTACTTCAAATGGTGTCATAGTCAGACAGATGGCAGAGAATATATCTCAGCAAGGACGCATGGCGACTGGTGTTAAGGTTCAGAATATGGATAGCAATGATTCTGTAATTTCCGTTAACAAAATTACGAGCATCGAAGAATCAGGCATTGAGAATAACAACCTTGATTCGCTGCCTAATGACAGCATGCCAGAAGACATGGATCCGATGGATGATTTTGTAGCAGTTGACGACGAAAATATGTAATTATGATAAGCATAAGCTTTGATGCTATGGGCGGCGATAATGCCCCAGATGAGATAGTTAAAGGTGCTCTTCTTGCAGTCAGAGAGCTTAATATTAAAGCACTGATAGTCGGTGAAAAAGAAGCCATTACTAAAATCCTAAAAGAGAACTCTGCTGATTTCGAAAAAGATAATTTCGAGATAATCGAATCAGGCTCAGTGATAGAGATGGGTGACAGTAATCCAGCTAAAGCCATTCGCCAGAAGAAAGACAGCAGCTTAGTTATCGCAAATAAGTTAGTTAGTGAAGGTAAAGCCTCTGCGGTAATCTCAGCTGGCAATACTGGTGCAGCTACAGCAGCTTCCTTATTTGAATTTAAAAGAATTGATGGATTTGATAGACCTTGTATCTGTACCCTTATCCCGACTAATTCAGGGAAGATGTTATTACTCGATGCTGGTTCTAATATATCTGCTACAGCAGAGCAGATGCACCAAGTAGCTCGCCTAGGATCGATTTTAGCCACTGCTCTTTTTAATAAACAGTCTCCCAAAATAGGATTACTGAATATCGGCGAAGAACCAGGTAAAGGAAATGATTTATACAAAGAGGTTTTCGTTAAGTTAAGTGCAGATAAAACTATTAACTTCTTTGGCAATGTCGAAGGAAATTATATTACCAAAGACATTTGTGATGTCGCTGTCGCAGATGGTTTCACTGGAAATATCCACTTAAAGGCTCTTGAAGGTGGGCTTAAAATGATGGCTGATAGCTTTAAATCCGAGTTTAATTCATCTCCGTTAACCAAGCTTGCTGGATTGATTCTTAAAGCTCAAGGATCTTTCGATAGAATTAAAGATAAATTCGATCCTTCGAGCTATGGTGGGGCGATGCTCGGTGGACTTAATGAAATATCTATCATCTCTCATGGCAGTTCTAATGCTGAAGCCATAAAGAACGCAGCGAAGCATGCCAAGCTGCTTGTAGAGGCTGATATTATTAACAAAATCAAAACGTCTTTTAAAGATATTAGCTCTATCGGTTCTTAAGGACGGGAAGCGCGGTCTCACGTTATAATTTAGATCTAAATGGCACGAGGCAAACACAAAACCGTTCCCCGTGAACTAAAAAAAAACATTAACTGGTTAGAAAATAAACTCGGCGTTAAAATCGTTTTAGGCATTTCAGAATGCGCTCGCCATAAGTATCCTCCTGGTCATATACGTTTAGTCGAAAAGACAGGAGCTGGTTTTAGAGCTAGGGGCTATTCTGGAAATGGAGTTATAGATTTTTTTATAATCTGCCGTGATTTGGAGATACTTGAGCTTATTGCAGCTAAGTTTGAGGTGAGTTTTTAGTATAAGAGACCGCTACACAACTCCATTTTCTGCGTTTTCCTCGTCCTCATGATCCTCACAGCCTTGAAACTGCGCGCTGTGCAGCGGTCTCTATAAATTTGACTTAGCAAACAGCTGTAGTTCTCTCAGCAGTGCTGAGAGAACTACAGCCTAATATATCAGCAAATCTTTTCCAATTCTTTAAGCCATTGATCGAAATGAGGGCATTTATTTCTAAGAGCATCCAAGCCTATGCTTTCTGTGATGATAACTCCTGTTGTACTTTTCTGAAAAAGTCCTGAAAAGGCTTCTTGCATATGGATAGATGGTCCTTTATCTGTGTTAATTAGTTCAGGATTATCATACTCTTTGACTTCAATGAATCAGCTAGAGATGCTTCTAAGAAGCTAACCTTTTTGTATGCGTCGTCTATGGTTCTTGATTCTTCATATCTAGGAAAATTTTTTGGTATGCGATATAAATCAAACATAGTACTAATTAATTTCCAATTAGGATTAGTATTTCCTAAAAGATTCTTTAACTCTTTTTGAAGTTGCTCATAGTTAGCAAGACCTCCTTTGTAATTCTGACCAACAGGGGTTTTCTTTGTATCAATTATAATGACCGTCAAAAAATATTTTTTAGTTCAAGATGTGGTTTTAGAATGTTGTCACAAAAACGTTTTTCAGTAAGACCTTCCACTAAGATAATTATTTCCATTTCAAGGATTAGCTCCAAATAGATTTTTTTGCCATAGCTCACCTAATGAATACTCATCAAGCCAACCCTTGAGATCATTTGAATTGAGCCTGCGAAATACACTTTCCTTATCTTTTCTGTCTACAACAATAATGTCCTCGGGGCTGAATTTATCTATTAGTTGAACAGATTGAGTAGAAATGATAACCTGCCTGTTCCTTGCAGCCTGACGAATCATGCTCGCCAAGATTTCTATAGCGTGTGGGTGTAAACCTAGCTCGGGTTCATCTATTACGATAGTACTAGGTGGACTAGGCTGTAGTAGTAGAGTAGCTAAGCAGATAAAACGTAATGTTCCATCTGATAAGTACAAGGCATCACGATAATCATCTGAATATTTCTCTTTCCAAATTAGGGACACTGTATCACCATTAGGATTAAAGTCAAAATCTTTGAAAAAAGGTGCTACTAACCTAATATGATCTACAATACTACTGTAGTGGTCATTATGATTAAGTTTTAGTTTATACAGAAATGCAGCTAAATTTTCCGCGAATGGTCTTAAAGACTGGTTATCATTAATATCACAATCCTTTTTAACTCTTGCATCATCACTAGTGTCGTGAAAGTGAAATAAGCGCCATGATTTTAGGGCATCGTAAACATAAGAAGAAGCACGCTTCTGTCCTTCGTGATTAAGTTCTTTTGCATAATCGGGGAGTTTAGTTTCTGCTACATTAGTGCTATTGAGATGTTTATATTCTTTACCTTGGTCTGCAATATAGATAGATTTTTCAGATTTAAAAAATAATGGTGGTTTATTAGCTCCTAAACGAGGCGCTAGTTCACAAACATATT
>RFQS01000122.1 GCA_009924885.1 Pseudomonadota bacterium
GCAATTTTAGATCGCTTCCTCTATGTCTCCGTTAATTACTTCAAGCCTCTTACTTTAAATAGAATTAAATTAGGGGCGGCTTAATGGGTAATCACATTAGACTTTGAAGAAGAATTTATTCCAGATTACTTTAAATCTTATATGCAAACTTATATAGAAAGAGATGTTCGTATGTTTGCAGACATCAGTGATCTAAGTTTATTCTCACGTTTCGTCTCTTTAATAGCAGCGTATAGCACGCAGGAAATAAATAAATCACAGTTGGGAAGGGATTTAGGTCTCTCTCCCAAACAGGCTTCTAAGTGGTTGGATATATTAATCTATGGTTATCAATGGCGTGAAGTAATAGCTTACTCTAATAATCTCACCAAGCGAGTTTCTAAAAAACCTAAAGGTTACTTTATGGATACTGGCTTGCTATGTTACTTGCAGAGAATCTCTTCAGCAGAAGCTCTTGCGGCTCATCCACTTTGGGGAGCTTTATTTGAAACTTTTTGCGTAAATATGATTTTCAGATTAGCTCAATCATTAAAAATAGCACCCTCCTTTTACCACTGGCGTTCTAACGGTGGTGCAGAGATAGATCTATTACTAGAAATAGATTCTAAATTCTATCTAATAGAAATTAAGGCTAAGTCTAATCTCACAAAACATGATGCAAGAGGTATTTTAGCCTTCAGGGAATCCTATCCCAAGGCTAATATACAAAAAGGACTTATTTTATATACTGGTGAGGAAGCTTACAGTATTAATGATGAAGTGCTGGCTTTGCCTTGGAGGGCTTTGCTTGGAAGTGCTTAATAAAGGTTTATGCTTATTTAGGTTAACAGGGAGTACAGTGAATGGGTTTTACGGTAACTAATTTTTCAATATTAATCTCTAACCATTCGATAGTTTTTTTTAGAGCAAGTTCAAATACTTTCTCGGAAATCTCCTCTCTATCCGCATCATTATCGCTGTCTTTTAATGCCATTTGAATTAAAGGCTCTTCATACAAGCACATACCTTCAGCAGCAAAGATTTGAGGTGCGAGAATTTTTTCGAATATTTTTCGAATTATGTATTCATCAGAGTTCCAACTACTATCTTCTATAAAAGAGTTCCCATCTTCGTCTACAACCCCTAATTCAAGTTTTGTGGCAAAAATCATATTTTCTGTAGGTTTAAGCTGTAAATTTTCTGCGACCTTCGCTAAATATTCTCTGAGCAATGTATCTCTGTAAATATCAGTTTCGTAGAGTGCTTGTCTTTCTTTAGCTTTATTTATAACTCCTTCTAGATTTTCATAGCCAAGTTTTTGGGCTAACGTATCTGTATAAGGTCGCTGTGGGACAACTTCTCTATAAACTGCATTGATTTTTATTTTATAAATCAGGGTTTGACCTAGATATTCATCTCGAAGCCATTCATCTTCCTCTGTCTCAATAACTTTAAACTCCACTTCGAAAGTGTCTCCAGCTTTATAGTTCTTAATTTCGTTTAATATGATATCTGGAAAAGTTCCAGTCTCAACAAAGTCAAAAAAACTTTCTGAAAGCTCTTCAAGTTCCTCTCCTGTATCCCTGTCTATGACTTTAATATCTGCTTCTATCTTATTGGGTAGTTTAACATTTTCATCAGTTAAGCGATGCTCGGCTAGATCATAGAAAATCTCATCGACTCTCATATTAATGTAATTCTCTCTATTGATCTCAGGGATTTTTAGCTCAAGTTCAAAGCCTTTGTAATGCTCTGGTGATAAGGGCTTAGAGAAAAAAGAAATGCATTCAAAGTATATTGGATGTCCTTTCCCTTTGGCTTTAAAATTCACTATCTTATAAAAACAATTTCTCAAGAAATTATACTCTAATCTTTTCTGTGCCTCTTCGATCCACTCTTCTCTAAATTCAGAAAGCAAAGCCGCCTCTAAGATTGCTTCTTCTAATAAGACTCTTTCCCCGTATTTTTTTAGAATCTTTTTGATATACCTTTTCGATCGAGCATTTGGAAGCTCAGCGGAAAATATAAGCTCGCAGTTATTATTTTCTTCAAGGATGTTAACTAGCATGGTTCCTGATTTTAACAGTAATATTTTAACAGTAATTAAGTAGATTTTGTGAATCTGTGATACAGCTATGGAAGTTCGTTCAGATTGGGCAATCTATAACTGGTACTGCGTCCACCGCTTGAATTTTGAAGAAAAATTCCTCTTTCTTTCAATTCTTGAATATCCCTGAGTGCTGTATCGTTAGAGCATTTAGCTAGTTTTGCGTATTTTGAGGTGTTCATGAAGCCTGCAAAATTATCTTCAAGCATGCGGTTAATGATCAAGCGTTGGCGGTCATTGACTGGCTTTTGATTAATAATATCCCATAGCTGTGCCTCGAATAGAACATTACCCAGTGTTATTTCGGCATTGCTAATGGCTCGACCGAGGCAATCCAAAAACCATGACAACCAGTCTGTGATATCAGGTGTCGCACGTTGCTGTTTTTCAAGCTCATCGTAGTATTGCTTACGTTCTGCCTCTATCTGTGATGAAAGGCTGTAAAAACGATTCTGTGTGCCATCTGCACGAGCCAGTGCCATATCACCAATGGCTCTTGCAATTCGTCCATTACCGTCTTCAAAAGGATGAATGGTTACAAACCACAGGTGAGCAATGCCTGCTTTAATGACGGGGTCAGTGTCATCTCCGTGGTCAAACCACGCAAGAAATTCTCGCATTTCCTTTTTTAGGCGGGCTGCACTGGGTGCTTCAAAATGAACTTTTTCTTTGCCAATGGGACCCGAAACAACCTGCATAGGATCAGTGTCCTTAGTACGCCAGCTAGCAACTGTAATTCGATACATTCCGCTTCGCCCCGTTGGAAACAAAGCTGCATGCCAGTTGAACATACGCTTTTTGGTTAGTGGTTTGGTAAATTGCTGCGTAGCATCTAGTGTCATCTCAACTATGCCTTCCACATTTCGAGACTGCTCGCAACCTTCAATTTCTGCGTTTTCGTCGTCCTCATGATCCTCATGTACGTAGAGTACACTGCGGTCATTCGTCCTCCTCAGCCTTGAACTTGTACGTTTGCGGGCAGTCTCGTCTCGGCTGCTAGGAATAAGCCCAGCGATATTAATACCCAGTCTGCGAGCAATAGATGACCGCACTTCTTCTGGATTCAGGTTTTCACCTTCAATGGCGGAGGATTTTACAATATCATTGGTGAGAGTACTCAAACTCGCTTCACGCTTGAGTTCAAAGCCTAGTCCTTCCATGCGACCAAGTAAGCGTCCTTGGCGATGCCTTATGTCAGCAAGCTTGGAGGCAAGGGCTTCTATATCCCAGATGAAGTTTGTCCAATTTTTCTTTTCGTGAATCCACATGTTAATCACCGCATTATCTAAGGTGATTATAGGGGTTAATCGCCGCAAAGTCAAGATTAATCGCCGCATATTGTGCGGTGATTAGGGTTGTTATTCACCTTCAAAATACCATCTCTAATTTTATTAGATATGTGTTTGCAGTCTGCTTTTGATATTTCTTGATAACTATTCACCATTATAGATTTTATCTTTTATAATTGTCCCCTATCAGAACAATACCTCGCAATCAGCTCCTAAATTTTATTCATGCAGCTTTCCCTTGTTTTCAAGCGCCTTCATCGTCTTATCAAAATCAGAAACAATCTTCTGCGTTTTATTAAATGCTTCATATTCTGTCTCTGCGCGTGCTTCTGCCTGCTGTTTGGAAATTTTACCTTTATCATTCAGAATCGTATATTTTCTAAACACTAAAAATTCATTTATGCTATTTGCAAAATCCTGCATGGTGAAAGTGTTTTCACGCTCTATTAAATCTTCAATATAATCAAAATATCCTGAGACTGCCCGCTCTAAGCGTTTTATATCTTTTTCGGAAAGGTAATTTTTAGCGATAGTAACATCTGATTTTAGGATACGCCCATCTGGTGAATTCTTCCATGTGCTTAATCCCATATTCTCCAGTCTTCTATCTGCTTTCGTAAAAATGATTTCAGCAGCAGTTTGCCCCACAATAGCAAAGTGAAACTTGTTTTGAATCATGGCGTAAAAGTCTTTTGTAGTGGTTGAATGTGGGTCATAATCAAAGCTACATTCTGCAAAAATATCTGTGATTTGTTGCCAAATTCGCCGCTCACTTGCACGAATAGAGCGAACGCGCTCTAATAATTCACGAAAATAATCTTTGCCAAAGACATTAGTGCCCTGCTTTAATCGATCATCATCAATCACAAAGCCTTTTTGAATAAATTCTTTCAAGGTTTTAGTAGCCCAGATTCTAAACTGCGTCGCCTTAGCAGAATTCACCCGATACCCAACGGAGATAACAGCATCAAGGTTATAGAAATTAATACTGCGGCGAACCTCCCGTGTTCCTTCTTTTTGAAGTACCGAGATTTTCTCGGTACTTGCCTCTTCGATTAACTCACCATCTGTATAAATATTTTTGAGATGAAGACCTATATTATCAGTAGATGTGCCAAATAATGCCGCCATAGCTTTCTGTGTAAGCCAGATAGTCTCATCTTGCACGAGTACATCGACTTTAACATCTTCCTGTGGGGTGTTATAAATTAAAAATTGAAGTTCTTTGCTCATAAGGCTTGTCCTTCAAGAGACCATTTAGATCACTTTGATTACAGCTCCTCCGTTTTAAATTCGCTATAACCTTCGTAGTAATAACTAACATCAATGCCCTTCATAAACAGGATTCGATCATTAATTTGATTGGTCAGTGCATTTTTCAGTAATGCTTTAATTTCTAAATCCTTTACTACACTGCGTTGCATGGCGGAAAGATACTCATCTTTATCCACCAGATTCCAATCTATGACTTGCTTCAGCTCTTTTTTGAGAATTAGGTCTAGCCAGATGCGGGTGGCACGTCCATTACCCTCACGGAAAGGGTGGGCAATATTCATCTCCACATATTTTTCGATAATCTGATCAAAGTTCCCCTGTGGCAGAGTATCGATGTGTTCTAAAGATGCTTTTAGATACATCAGTGGTGCAAAACGGAAATTACCCTTGGCGATATTTACCTCGCGAATGATGCCCGCAAAGTCATAAATATCTCCAAATAAATAGGTGTGAATGAAAGCAAGTCCTTTAAAAGTACCCACTTCGACCTTATCAATATCACCAGAGTCAAAGAGCTCTTTGGCTTTCTGCTTACTGATTTTTTCATAATCCATTTTGCTTTTCCTCTAATTCACGCTCAATGTCTTCAATCCTCGGCAATTGAGTTTGCAGAGAAACGGGTAGCGACTCCAATAATTTAAATTCCGCTATACCCATAGGCTGGGTTTTATCGCTGAGAGCATATTCTGCTACGATTTTATTTTTGTTCTTACACAATAAGAGTCCGATGGTGGCAGAGTCGTGATCGTTTTTTATTTGTTTATCTACCGCCGTGAGATAAAAGCCCAGTTGCCCTAAATGTTCTGGTTTGAAATCACCCGTTTTAAGCTCGATAACTATGTAACAGCGAAGTTTAAGATGATAAAACAGCAAATCAATAAAAAAATCATCGCCACCTACTTCGATATGAACCTGTTTACCAACATAAGCAAAGCCAGCACCAAGCTCTAATAAAAATTCAGTAACCTGTTTAACTAATGCGCCTTCTACTTCTCGCTCTTGGGCTTCTTCCGTCAATCCTAGAAAATCAAAACGGTAAGGGTCTTTAAGGCTTTCAATCGCTAAGTCAGATTGAGGTTTTGGTAATCGCAATTCAAAATTAGTAACCGCTTTGCCTTGTCTCTCAATGAGCTTGCTTTCAATTTGCATAACTAGTACATTACGAGACCAGTTATTTTCTATGGTTTTTTTTGCATACCAAGTACGCGCTTCCTGTGTATTCAGCTTGTCCAGTAAAACCAAATTATGTCCCCACGGCAATTGTGCAACAGCCTGCTGCACAATTGCAAGATCTGTCCATGTGCCTGCAAAGCTACGCATGTATTTAAGATTACGAGACGAAAACCCTTTCATATTCGGGAATAAATTGCGTAAATCATGAGCGAGTCTTTCTATAACCTTTGCACCCCAACCTTGTTCTGCTTGCCTGTTTAGAATATCACGCCCAATCTGCCAGTACAACAAGATTAATTCATGGTTCACCGCCAGTGTTGCACATTGTTGTGCATTATGAATTTTCACTTTCAGCTCTGCCAGCCAATCAGAGTAACCTTCAGGGGCTTGTGTCAGTGGGGTAGATTTACTATTTTCAAGTGTCAAACTGCTTCTCCCTCAATCTTCGCAACGATGGCATCAATATCCATTACTTCCATTGTAAAACATCCTCCCCCAAACAACTTAGAGCCAAAGGCTCTAAGCAAACAAAAAAGTAAAGAAGAGAGGTTTTTTACCAATGGATGCTCCCTTCCCCCCCTAGTAAAGAAAAAGAGATGGGGTTTTATGCCCCATCTCTTTTTCTTTTATTACTGGCGGAGAAGAGAGGATTCGAACCTCCGGTACCGTTACCAGTACACAGTCTTTCCAGGACTGCACCATAAACCACTCGGTCACTTCTCCATTCTTTAGAGTCCATTCTTCACTCTTAGAGACTCGCTAATAGATTCTATCACTTCATAAAGCGTTTAAAATGCGAATAGAGCATATAATATCATTTGTGAAAAATAATTTATTACCATTATCAATTTTTATCATCTGTAAAAATGAAGCCCATATTATTGAGGATACTTTAAGGCAGGCAGTTAAACTGGCTGATGAAATTATTCTTGTAGATTCTGGAAGTATTGATGCGACTGTTGATATAGCGAAGCAGTATGCGACTAAAATTTATACGCAAGAGTGGCTTGGTTACGCTAAACAGAAAAACTATG
>RFQS01000123.1 GCA_009924885.1 Pseudomonadota bacterium
TAACAGAAATTTAATATTTTAAAATGCCATCAACTGACCTTAAAGCCATTCATAGAAAGCTTTCTGGTGATTTCGATGGAAGGGTGCGGAATGTGAGCTAGAACAACAAAGCCTAGTTTTTCACACTCCTTCCCACTAGGGTTCGGAGGTAGCATCACCCCCACTCCTCTATCATTTGGTTGATCTGTTCCTGAGGTACCGCACTTAGCAGTATATTGCTTGCCATCTGGTAAATCTGGTAATTTAATCCTTGCTGTTGTATTCCCGCCTAAAATTGGTGTCGCATTGAATGTAGTCATATATAAAAAAAGTATAATCAAGAATATTTTTGATATTAAACTAAATTCAAAACTTTAAAATCACTGATAAATTTAGAAATATTCTCCTTTATTCCATCGTTATTTGTGATTTTATAAGCAGCCCCTAAAGACATTTTCCTGGAGCTATTTCCTGATTTTAAATTCAGAATAACTAAATTTTCACCACGATTAGGCTCTGTAACTAGAACTGATTTTAGCGACTGAAAAAAAGTGAAGTAGTCTTTAATTCCATCTAAATCTATATCAAACTCTACTATAGCCTTATCGTCTAAATCTTCAAGGCTATCAATCATAATACTAGCGTTACCTTCAGAGGCTTTAGAAAGGGTACCTGTAACTAAAAGTCGTTTACCTTTAATTAAAAGATGTTCTACTGGCCCTAATTTAGAACTAAATATTACTCCTTCGATTCTGTCATCTAAATCCTCTAACTGAGCGATGCAGATTATTTTCTTAGATTTAGTAATTTTCTTAACGAAATCTATCAGCAGCACTGGGACTTTGACTTTAGCCTTATCTTTTAAATCCTTTACTGAAGAGAGCGTGTGATTAGTAATCATCTTACATAAAGACTGTATAGCCTGCATCGGATGATTATTAACAAAAAGTCCTAGCAGCTCATATTCCATCGCCTGTAAATCACGCTCAGGATACTCATCTTGCTCACCATTTATATAACTAGGTGCTAGATTAATTTCTACCTTACTGTTACTAAAAAGACTGAGCTGCCCTGAATTCTGCTTAGATTGGGCTTTTTTAGCATTATCAATAAAGGATTCAACATTCTCTATCATTGCCTTGCGGCCTGCTTTTAATGAATCTAAAGCCCCACAGCGAATCAGCGATTCTATAGTCTTCTTATTAACCGACTTATGGTTTATACGTTTAGTAAAATCATAGAAATCTTTAAAAGAGCCATTTTCATTACGCTCTCTAATTAAATCCTCAGCAGGCACAGTACCCACTCCCTTAACAGCTTTCAGCCCAAAGACTATAGATCTATTTTCTAAATCTGCCTTAAAATCTAAGCTTGATTTATTAATATCTGGGGCTTCTATTTTAATATCTAATCGCTGAGCCTCTTTTATATAAAATTTAATTTTATCGGTATCACCATCACACGAAATAAATAGAGCTGTTAAATACTCAATCGGATAATGCGTTTTAAGGTATGCCGTCTGGTAAGTAATAAAACCATAGGCTGTCGAGTGGGATTTATTAAAGCAGTACTCAGCGAAGGCTAACATCTGCTCGAATAGCTTATCGGCAAGCTCCTGCGTAATCGGCTCAGGATGTTCATTCTGTAAACAGCCCTGCACAAAACGATCTTTATAGGGAAGTAAAACCTCTGGCTTCTTCTTACCCATCGCTCTTCTTAAAAGATCTGCTTCTCCAAGCGAAAAGCCACCAAGCACCTGCGTGATCTGCATGATCTGCTCTTGATAAACGATAGTAGCGTAAGTGTTTCTGAGTAAAGGTTCTAGTAATGGATGATCATATTTAATCTCTTGCTTACCAGATTTACGATTAATAAAATCATCTATCATCCCCGTATCTAAAGGGCCTGGACGATAAAGAGCGATAAGTGCAGAAATATCTTCTATATTACGCGGTGCTAAATCTCTAGCTACCTGCTTCATTCCAGCAGAAGTCTCTAGCTGAAATATACCTGAAAGATGCCCCGAACAGATAGTATCAAAAGTCGCTTCATCATCCATGCTGACTTTATCTATATCGATTAAAGGCTGATCTGGATTGGTTTCCTGAATGATCTCAAGAGCCTTATTAATCATAGTGAGGTTTCTTAAGCCCAGAAAGTCCATCTTCAGCAGACCCATATTAGCGGCTTCTTCCATCGCGAACTGCGTAATAATACTGCCGTCATTAGATCTAGCAGTAGGAATGACTTCTGTAATAGGTTTATTTGCGATAATAACCCCAGCAGCATGAACGCCATAGGTTTTATTTAGACCTTCATTCTTTAAAGCTAGTTCTATAACCTGCTTAGATTCAGGATCTGAATCATAATATTTTTTAAAATCCGCATGGTTACCGAGCATCCACTCTATAGTTCTAGGCTTACCTCTAACTACGGGGATCATCTTCGCTAAATCCTCAGCTTTAGCATAAGGATATTCTAAAACCCTCGCCATATCTTTAATTACCGAGCGGGAGGTTAAACGGTTAAAGGTAATAATCTGGCAAACACAGTCCTCACCATATTTTTCACGCACATAGCTGATAACTTCTTCACGCCTATCTATACAGAAGTCCGTATCAATATCGGGCATAGACTTTCTTTCAGGGTTTAAAAATCTCTCAAAAAGTAAACCATACTTCAGTGGATCTATATTAGTGATTCCCAAAGCATAAGCCACTAGAGAACCCGCAGCGGAACCACGTCCAGGGCCTACCGGAATTTTCCTTTCTCTTGCCCAGCGAATAAAGTCCCAGACTACTATAAAATATGAAGCGAAACCCGAATCTGCCATGACTTGCAGCTCTAAATCTAATCTGGAACTAACTTCTTCACTAATTTCACCAAAACGCTCTAAGGCGCCAGCGTAAGAAATTTCTTTTAAATAAGTTTCAAAGCTATGCCCTGAAGGGAGTTCAGGGTCTGGCAAATGCATACCAGGCTGAGCAAAAGACTCATAATCAGAGACTTTTTCGTAAATCTCCATAGTATTGTCATAGACTACTTCTGTAATTACATCTTCAGGCAGATGATCTCTAAATAAAGAGAACATCTCTTCTCCAGTCTTTAAATATTCATGACTAGAAAAACGCATACGCGGAAAATCAGAAACGAATTTTTGCATCTGCAAACAGAGCAAAGCATCATGCGCGCGAGCATCTTCTTTATTCGTATAATGGCTGTCATTAGTAGCGACTATCTTCACTCCTATATCCTGAGCGAGTTCTATCATTAAAGGATTTACTTTTCTATCCTCGGGATAAAGGTGATCTTGAATCTCTAAGTAAAAATCATCTTTAAAAATAGCTTTATACTCTAAAGCCGCTACCTTAGCAGCTTCATAATTACCAGCAAGTAAATTATTATTAACTTCCCCACCTAGACAGGCTGATAGAGCGATAATTCCCTCTGCATGCTCCTCTAAATAAGCTTTAGAAATACGTGGCTTATAATAAAAACCATTAATACAGCCTTCTGAGCAGATCTTAATTAGATTTTTATAGCCTAAATCATTCTTCGCAAGCAAAACCAAATGAAAAAGTTTAGTCCGCTTCCCTTTTTCACGGTGATCGCCATTAACGATATAAACTTCACAGCCAATAATCGGCTTAATACCCTGCTTCTTCGCCTCATGGTAGAAGGTATAAACCCCAAACATAGTTCCATGGTCGGTTATAGCTAAAGCTGGCATATTATGCTCTTTAGCCTTCTTACAGAGATGTGAAATCTTACTAGCCCCGTCTAGGAGTGAAAATTCAGTATGTAGGTGCAGTGGCACGTGGAATTTTTCGGTGCTAGGCATGGGTAAGGGACACTCTGGTGGTTTTAAGCTGTGGTTTTAAATGAGTGGGTGTTTATGATTTTAGCTTATTCTGGGATTGTGGTTTATTGATAAAATTTATGAGCAAAAATCTAGGAATTAGTGGGATTTTCAAAAAAATTAATTTGATTAATTGTTTTGTTTAATTTAGTTCTCATCATACCTTCCAAGACCGAATTATTTTTAAATCGTTCAATATCTGCCTCATATTTAGCTTTATTGGTATTTAAATATTCAAGGAAGGCAGTTTTAATTAGCCGAAAATCATCTGTCTTAAAATGTATAGGATCAATACCTCTAAGCCTTGCAACTAAATCTGACGAGTATCTTTCTTTATTATTGGTCTCTAGAATAAATCGAGATGGAAATTCTGTTAGTAGGTACTGCGGAGCTAATATAGCTAATTTTTTAATAGTTTCTCTGTTAATTGCTTGGGTACTAGTAGCAATAATTTTAAAATCAGAAATAACTTCTAATAGACGATCATCTGAATTAAATGAAGCTTGATTCGTAGATGAAGCTTCATTCGTAAAAGCATTATTTAGAGGTGTTTTGGAAAGTGTAAATGGTTCAAGTTTACCCTGAAGTATCTGCTTTAATTTGAATGGAACATTCTTGTTAGTACTAGCTTGTAAAAATAGTTTAGCACAGTATTCATTCCCTCTTTCTTGTAGAGGAAGTAATGCTGCTAATTTTTCTTTATATTCATTTGTAATCCTATCTGATGTAAAGAACTCATAAAGATTTTTATCTATTTGAGTTCCTTTTTTCTTTAAAGACTTTCCAATAGCATCTACTAAATCTGCTGCATACCCTTCTTCTTCATAGCGATTGGCAATATAATAAATTTGTCCTAAATGAGATATATCAAAATCCAATCTTTCTCCAAAAGTTTTAATATAGCCTTTAACACAATCTCTCAGGCAAAGCTCATGAAGGTCATTGTTAAAACGATTTAGATCTTCATTTGAAACAACTTCATTTAATTTATTAACTATTGGGTGAGATTCTTTCCATAATGCTGATAAAAAGAATAATTTTTTTCTATCGCTATCTAAGTTTTGATAAGTAGTTCTAAATCCTTCTACATCATCGGCTCCTAGAACTTTAACAGTTTTCTCAGCTAATTCCGAATAATTCTCCAAATCATTCTCACTAAAAAAGCTCATAGCTTTAGTTCCTTCCTTAATATTCAAAGGGACAAAACTATTTATCCAAAATTCTCTGGCTTTATTATATTCTGAGTAAGAATCATCTAAAACTAGAGCTCTAACAAATTCTGCTTTTATATATTGAAATTGTTTATAGTCCTCTTCATCTAATATCTCTTTTAAAGGAATTCTTGCGACACTGATTCCAAAATTTTCTTTTAGAGAATAATAATAAGCCGCATCTGTTTCATGTCTGCAACGAAGTTCAGAATGTAAATCTAAAAAAGTAGATCTAGAAAGAAAAGAGTTTATATCTCCTGATACAACAGCTGCTGCAAGTTCTCTCGGTTCAGGTAGGTTGGTTAATATTTCTGAATTAATTGCCTTGGGATTACTATTAAGTCTGTCAATTTGAAAGATTGCTTGAGCATTAAATACTTCCACTAGAGCTTCTTTTAGAATTTTCTCAAAGTCACTTTCTGACTTATTCGGCATTGCCTCAGGGTATAATTCATCAGAAGAGTATAATTCAAGTGCATTTCCAAGTATCTGTAAAGCTTCTGGTGTGCTAAGGATTTTCTCCATAATTGCTTGTAATAATGGATTTCTCTTACTTAAATCTAAACTTTGATTGATTAATTTAACTTGTAAAAGATTAAAAGGTCTTAAAGGATCGTCCTCAAAATTGCCCTGATATGTTTTAATATTGCAGGAAAGTAGTCTAGAAGCGTATTGAATACGACTGTTGCTTTCTTGTTGTTTATCTCCTATTTTGCCACTATTAGCTTCTTGCTGGGTTTCTAGGCAAGCGCTGGTTAAGGCTTTGTTGTATTCCATAAATGATGCTTGTAATTTATCTAAATCTTGGGGTTTGCTTGTATAATCGATAAAATAAACTGAGTTCTGAGTTAAAACTAATGATAAAGCTACTCCACCTACTCTTAGATCCGTATTGGAAGGCTCACTTCCATCTGGATGATTATGCCCCATTATATAATTTTCAGATTTTTGAGCATTAAATGGTGAATAATCGTTAGATACAAAGGCATTAACTTTTCTTTTGACTGTATTTTCCCAATAATCTTGAACTTGATTTGTATTTAATGTATAAAGAGTACTGAGATCTCCATCACTACCAATATTAAAAAAAACAGAATTTCTATCTCCTGTAAGTGTTTTTGGTTGAGAAGTTGTTGATTGAACATTTGATTGAGAAGTTGTTGATTGAACAACTAAATACTCCTTAATTTGATCGGAGTTAATGCCATTAGCCATAAGACTTATGATTGGGATTTCATTCTTGATAACCTTTTGAATCATTATCTTGGTTAATTCTCTGAGCCTTTCCTGTTTATTCTGATTAATTGATTCTCTTAATAAAGCTTGTCCCCAATAAATTTTACCTGCTTTAACTCCATGAGAATCTCCTGCTCCATATCGAGGAACAAATTTTTCTTCAGGAGGTATAGATTGTTCTGCAGAATTGTTTACTAATAAGTAAATTGGTCCAGATTTTGGTACAGAAACATAAAAATTCATACGATACACCGCCGACAATTAAGATAATCTACAATATAAAGCGCATATCAGCAAAAATTCCTAAAGAAAATCTAAAGGAAGGTAGTGGAGTATTAGCTAGGTTTAGGTATTAAGGAGTTAGAGATTGGATCGTAGATATATTCT
>RFQS01000124.1 GCA_009924885.1 Pseudomonadota bacterium
ATATCGCAGTAAGCATTCCTTCTCTAATAATCTCAGGTACCCAATCCATAAGCTATCTCAATTAAAGCTGTTCGCTAAACCTTTTATTATAAGCTGCCAGCCATCTATCGCGACAAATATCATAATTTTAAATGGTAATGAAACAATAGTAGGAGAAAGCATCATCATCCCAAGTGCAAGTAGTATATTCGCTACAATCAAGTCAATAACAAGGAAAGGAATAAATATTAAAAAGCCAATCTGAAAAGCCTTTCTTAACTCTCCAAGTAAATAAGACACTATAAGTTCTCTTGGGGCTATTTCTTGACTGTTTTTAGGCAAAGGGCTTCTAGCTAGTTCATAAAAGAATTTAATATCTTTACTATCTGCATTCCTCAGCATATGCCCTTTCAATGGCTGATAAGCCCTCTCTAGGGCTTCAGGGAGCTTAATCTGTTTATTAGCTAACGGAATTAAAGCTTCTGTATTCATTTGATTTAATTCAGGTCCTAATATATAACCTGTAAGAAAAAGACCAAGACCTACAATAACCATAGTTGGCGGTGAATTTTGTGTACCTAAAGCCTGTTTTAAAAGTGACATAACAAGAATAATTCTTAAGAATGGTGTCATTGATACAACCATAATAGGCAAGAAACTAAGTATAAATAGAAGACCAACTATCTGTAAGCTTGGCTCTAGGTCAGGGAGAACATTGCTTAGGGTAGCCAAACTGCTCTGTGAAGTTACTATATTATTAGCAATTGAATCTACCATCGGGTTATTCAATTATTCTAATACGATATTTCTTATTTGTTAGAATTTAAATATGGACCTTAGTAAATTTACACAAAATGCTCAAAATGTAATCATGAACTGTCGCGGTCTTTTAAAGAAATTAGATCACTCAGTGATAGAGCCAGAACATATTCTTCACTCTTCCTTGAATATTGATAAATTTGAAGAAACTGACCTAGCGAAAGTTTTAGAGAGTTTGAAAATTAATACAGAATCTTTAAGTCAGATTATCTATGACTATTTAGCTAAAAAACAGAAAGCAAGCCCACTTGCTTTAGCTAATGAACAATTCTCCATTTCCGGTAAGACTCAAGATTTTTTAAATAATGCCGTGCTTGCAGCTCAAGCGAATCAAGACGACTTCGTCTCACCAGAACACCTTTTTTTAGCAGCTTTTAATGAACCAGCCTTTTTAAAACCCACTCTAGAGTCATTCAGCCTAAACGAAGATAAGTTTAAAAAAGCTTTAGTAAAAATTAGAAAAGGTAAAAAAGTAACTAGTGATAATCCTGAAGCTACTAATGATGCGCTGAAAAAATTCGGTAAAGATCTGACTCAGATTGCACTTGAGGGTAAATTAGATCCAGTAATCGGACGAGAAGAAGAGATTAGAAGAGTTATTCAAGTTCTTTCTCGTCGCCGAAAAAATAATCCGATCTTAGTAGGAGCCCCTGGTGTCGGTAAAACAGCTATAGCTGAAGGTCTAGCGATAAGAATTATTAATAAAGATGTTCCTGAAGGTCTTAAGAATAAAAGAGTTATTGAGCTCGATATGGGAGCTCTTATCGCAGGTGCTAAATTCAGAGGCGAATTTGAAGAAAGATTAAAAGCTGTTTTAAAAGAAGTTCAGAATAGTGAAGGCGAAATTATTCTCTTTATAGATGAGCTACACACAGTAGTCGGAGCCGGTGCTACAGATGGTGCGATGGATGCAAGTAATCTCCTGAAGCCTGCTTTAGCACGTGGTGAATTACACTGTATCGGAGCTACGACCTACAGTGAATATAGACAGTACATAGAAAAAGATGCTGCTTTAGAAAGAAGATTTCAGCTAGTACAAGTCTCAGAACCTACTGAAAATGAGACAGTCTCCATACTCAGAGGCCTAAAAGATAAATATGAAGTACATCATGGCGTTCGCATTAAAGACAATGCTTTAATAGCCGCAGCTAAACTTAGTAACAGATATATTACAGATAGATTCTTACCTGATAAAGCCATAGATCTAGTAGATGAAGCTGCTGCTAAAGTACGCATGGAGATAGATTCAGCACCACGTGAACTTGATATTCTTGATCACAAGATAATGCAACATAAAATCGAAAGAGAAGCTCTAAGAGCTGATGAAGATGAAAATAGTAAAACTAGATTAATCAAAGTCGAATCTGAACTTAGCGATTTTGAAGCTAAGGCTTCAATACTGCGTGAACAGTGGCAAAGAGAGAAAGCTGAAATTGTCAGTGTTAAAGATATTAAAGAAAAAATAGATAAAACTAAAGTACAGATAGAAGAAGCTGAGCGAAAAGCTGATTTACAGAAAGCTGCCGAACTGAAATTTGGGACTTTACTCGATTTAGAAAAACAACTCAAAGATAAAGAACTCTTACACTCCTCTGTTGATAAGGGAACCCAGCTACTTAAAGAAGAGATTAACGAGGATGATATTGCAGATATAGTGTCAAGCTGGACTGGTATTCCAGCAACTAAGCTTTTAGCAGAAGAGACTGAAAAATTACTATATTTAGAGAATGAGCTACACAAGCGAGTTGTAGGACAAGAAGAAGCCGTAATTGTAGTAGCTGAAGCCGTAAAAAGATCTAGAGCTGGGCTATCTAATCCTAAACGTCCTATTGGTTCTTTTATGTTCCTTGGCCCTACTGGTGTTGGTAAGACTGAACTAGCTAAAGCTTTAGCAGAGTGCCTCTTTGACGATGAAGATGCAATGATCCGTTTAGATATGTCTGAGTATCAGGAACAACATACCGTTGCTAGATTAATTGGAGCCCCTCCAGGCTATGTCGGATTTGAAGAAGGCGGCCAACTCACCGAAGCAGTACGAAGAAAACCTTACTGTATAGTGCTTTTAGATGAATTCGAAAAAGCCCATTTAGATATCTCTAACGTACTTTTACAGATTTTAGATGAAGGCTCCCTTACTGACGGGAAAGGTAAAAAAGTTGATTTTAAAAACTGCATAATTATTATGACTAGTAATTTTGGCAGTCATTTAATCATAGAAAAACAGCTGAGCGAAGCTTTACCCGCTTTAGACTCTGAAGATGAGTATTTAGATTTAGATAATGAGCTAAATGAAACTAATTTAGATAAGCAGTCTAATTCAACAGATTCTGATTACTTATTCAGCACTTCTAAAACTAGAAATAATACTAAAAATGAGCAGCTTAAAGAAGAATTGATGCAGGCTATGAAAGAGTATTTTAGACCAGAATTCTTGAATAGGATTGATGAAATAGTTATATTCTCACCACTGAAAATTTCACAAATGAAAGCTATAGTGGAGATTCAACTGTCTGGCTTAAAAACTCGCTTAGCAGAAATTAATATAGAACTTGAGCTAACTGATTATGCTTTAGAACAGCTGGGAATCATGGGCTATGACCCTGTTTTCGGAGCAAGACCAGTGAAGCGAATCATACAGCAGAAAATAGAAAATAAATTAGCTAACCTTATTCTTGGAAAAAAAATAGTACCTAACTCCAAGGTAACTATAGAGTTTAGTAATGATGAATTTAAATTTACAGTGCACTATAAGGAAACTGTAACTAGCTAAATAGTGGACGACAAAAACTCAGAAATTGGAGTTCCGCGACACGCCCAAGATAGGGCTTTGCCTGATTATTGGTCAGAGGCTTGCCTTAAGCTAGCTGAAACTGATACTTTAATGGCTGATTTAATTAATCAGTATCCTGAAACCATATTAAGTTCACGGAGAGATCCTTTTTATACTTTACTAAGAGCTATAATCGGACAACAAATTTCAGTCAAATCTGCTGATAGTCTATGGTCACGCTTAGAGATTTTCAACAATTTCAATTTCAGTCCAGAATTTTTTTTAAAAACAGATTCAGAAAAACTAAGGTCATTAGGACTATCTCGGCAAAAAGTGGAATATACAAAAAATATTTCAAGCTATTTCTATGACAAACAAATAAATGATGATTATTTTAAAAACAAATCTAGCAGCGAAATTTCCGCAGAACTAATAAAGATCAAAGGCATAGGCACTTGGACTGTAGAGATGTTTTTAATTTTTTATGCTTTAGAGCCAGATATATTTCCAGTAAAGGATATAGGGGTAATTAATACCATGAAAAAACTCTACGGCTTTTCTAGTCTTGATGAAATTTTAAAACATAGTGAAAGATGGCGTCCTTGGTCTACTGTTGCGGTTTGGTATATATGGCGAAGCTTAGATGCTGAGCCTGTTTTATACTAATAGACCACTACACAACTCCATTTTCTGCGTTTTCGTCATCCTCAGCTTAACTGCGAATCAAGGTGTATACAAAAAAAAGCATTAAAGAAAAAAAGAAAATCAAAGCAGCTATAAATTTATTTTTATGTGCTCTAAGCTTAAACCAATATAGAAGCAGTTTGTTGACTTTATACTGAGTTCTGTTCTCTTCATTCGCTTTCTGCAGAAGACCTATACGACTAGTAGCTTTAAGCTTCTCTTCTAAATTAGCAAAAAATTCTTCAAAACCAGACATTAAGCAAGCTTACATTTAGATACTTCAGTATAAATCTCATCACTAAGATGCGGACGAATAAGTTCCTGTAATTTTTCTCTACCTCTTGAAAGCCTTGATTTAACAGTACCTACCGCACAATTTAATAAATCAGCGATTTCTTCATACTGAAGATCCTGTAACTCTCTTAGAACTATAACTGTTCTATACTGCTCTGGGAGATCTGAAATAGCATTCTGTAAAACCGACTTAAGCTCAGAATTACTAAAAAGCTCATCTGGTAAATAAGCTTTATCTGTAATTTCAGCTTGGTAAGAGGATTCCATATCATCAGTTTCAAAAACCTGATCGATACTAACAGTCTTAGAATTTTTAGGACGCTTCTTTAATTCATCGTAAAAAATATTTATAACTATCTGATTTAGCCATGATTTAAACGCATGCGGACTCTTAAGAGAATGAATTCCTCTAAATATACGTATAAAAACTTCTTGAGAAAGATCATTAATGTCGTCCCACTCTGGAGCCAATTGAAAAAATAGGGCATAAACGACTTTCTGATATCTTTTAACAAGCTCTTTGAAAGCAAGCTTATCGCCTAACTGGCAGAGGGAGATGATTTCATAATCACTCACTTTAGCTTCAGCAGATTTTTCTGATTTCTTAAAAAATGTAAATGACATTATAACTAGATGGTATATCCATCTACTACTTTCGTCAAATATCATATCTGCTTTAGTTTTGCCAGAATATCTTATTTTATGCTATTTTATTTGCTTATGACTAAACCTCTAATCATCGCTAACTGGAAACTTAATATGACTCAAAAGCAGTCAAGTGAATTCATTAAAGATTTCGCAGAGAAAGTTAAAGCTAGCCAAAATCAAGTAGACATACTCCTTTCAGCCCCTTTTACTAGCTTAGAGACTGTAGTAAAAGCTCTTACTAATAATGGATTAGATAAAGTAAGCGTCGCTAGCCAAAACGTCAGCGAACATGAGAGCGGTGCTTTCACTGGTGAGATTAATACTGAAATGCTAAAAGAAATAGGTGTTAAAGCTGTCATAGTCGGGCATTCAGAACGTAGAGAAATATTTAATGAAAGCAATGAGACTATTAAATCTAAATCGAAAAAGGTTTTAGATTCTAACCTGAAACTAATATTTTGCTGTGGTGAGTCTCTAGAAACTAGAGAAAAAGATGAAACTGATAAATGGATAGAAACTCAGATTATATCAGCTTTCAATGATTTAGATTTCACTAAAATAGAAAATGATCAAATAGTTATAGCTTATGAACCAATCTGGGCTATCGGTACTGGTAAAACCTGTGATTCAGTGGAAGCTAATAGAGTAATTCAGAATATTAAAAATCTAATTAAAAATATCTTCCCTGCTGCTTTAGCGAATTCTACGCGAGTTCTTTATGGTGGTTCTGTAAAACCTTCTACTATAGAAGACCAGATGGCTCAAGCGGCTATAGATGGGGCTTTAGTTGGTGGTGCATCGTTAAAAGCTAGTGATTTTGCTGATATTGTAAATTTTTCAGCGAAAGCGGTATTAGCTGCTTAAGTCTTTAGTGTGCCAAAGCCATTATCTACTCGCCTTGGTAGATAGAATAATGTTAAAATCAAATTTAAATGTTTTTCTTTAGGAATAATAACGATACCACTCCATCCATTAAGACTGATGGTCTTGATTTTCATAAATTCTTTAGCTCAAGAGAAAAAGAAGATATTGTTATGCTCACTAAAGAGGTCTCGGACTCTGCTAAGACTTTTTTTGAAAGTAGCGTCAGCTCACTTGTAGGTCACGTCCCAAGCGAGCTTGCTGATGTCTCGATTACTATGAACAAAGATGCTCTCAGTCATTTACTTTTCAGTGCTATGGTAACTGGATATATGACCAAGTCTGTTGAAAATAAACTTGAGCTTGAAATGCTTATTAATAGAAATGAAAAAGAAATCGCTGCTGAGAAAACTCTTGATGTAGAAGATTTATTTTAGTAAATTCCCGATAAACTCAATTGTATAAAACACCATTTTACCAGCAAAAATTCCTAAAGAAAAAATAAAGATAGTGATTTAACTCTGGCCTTTGTAAGGGTATTGTGCTTAACTAGAGCTGTTGAGAGAAAGTAGTCT
>RFQS01000125.1 GCA_009924885.1 Pseudomonadota bacterium
ATTCAAAGTTAATCAAGCATATTTAGAAGAACAAGGATTCTTAGTCGTTCAAAATGATTTATTAGAATTAAATAAGAAAATACCAGAAGATCCCAACTTAAGTGAAAACATTTTAAATTACAAAGTAGAAATTGATCCTACACGCAACGTCGTTAGATTCAAGCCAAATGCTGAATTTAAGTATGCTCCAGAAATTGTTAATATAAAAAATATTCCATTAACATCTTCACCAAATGAGGGCATTTTCGAAGGATATCCAGTAAATACATTAATTCCTGTTTTAGTTGGTCCACCACCATTAGATTATTTAAGAACAATAAGTGGTGAAAAAAACAAGATGTTCTCTGGGATAGATAATAATTCTTTTAATGCATTGGAACAAGCAGCTAGACAGGAAGATCCAGGCAAGGTCGACTTTCATCTTGCTCAGGCATTAATGATTGGAATGTTACCAAATGGTGAAATGACAATCATTAATGATCTTCAAGTACTTAAACAACTTCATTTCTCTCCTGATGATTTTATAAGGCGTTTGGCACCACAGGAAATAATACATCCCAACGATATACACAGACTAAAAAAGGCGGACAATAGCACGGAACCTTTCCATACTACGCCATTTACGCCTCCACCAATAAGGGAAATATTAAAATCACTACGCACCGTTGTTGCACCTTACGATAGAGACCTTGGGTACGAAGGACATAGGTTCACAATGACAAGAGACCCAACTCCGTTAGCACCACAAGAATTACAACCTCTAATAGAGTCCGCAGGACTTATCCACTACCTTCAGTGGATAAGTCAACATCAGAATCTCGTAAGAGACGGGATTATTGATCAAGACCACCCTGTACCTAAGAATCTTGGTTTTTTAATAAAGGCTGATGGAGGCTGTATACTTCCAGAAAAGATGTTGAATCCGCAAAAAAACTAATTTTTCATCTTTCTCAAACGTAAGTAAATACTTGAAAACCCTATTTGTTTACTAAATTAGTGTCCAATAATTCATCCATAACAAAATCTCCTATATTGACATCCACTTTAGCCCCAAGTTCACTAACATTGGTGCTTGGATTGATATCCACGTTAGCCCCAAGTTCACTAACATTGGTGTTTGGATTGACAGATGGCTTCAGAGGAATGCCATAAGCCGTTTCCACAGCCGCCCCTCTAGATAAAGGTATTGATGTTGCTGAATAATCCTCACGCGATGAAGAAGAATAACCATCCCTACTAGAGAATGCTTTATAGCTAGAACTAGAACTAGAACTAGAACTAGAACTAGAACCAACTCCCGCCACCTTACCGGCAGCCGCCTTAGCAGCAGCTTCCGCAGCCTTAAGCTTCGCTTCCACAGTCAGCTTCGCCGGAGCTATAGCATTAGCCGCAACATCAGTCCCCTTAGCTGGAATACCGAGAAGTGCATCCATGTGACTTTCCACCCACTTACTTAAAATTCCACGGAAGCCAACTGTCTTATATTTCTCATTCGTAATTCCTGCTTCTACGCCTCTAGCACTAACTACCCTACCTAAGCTTTCTAAAGTCGGGGTTAAATTTTTAAATAATAACTGAAATCCAGTAGCTACTTTCACTGGCAGAGAGTTTTCAGACATCTTCATATTACTTACTAATGTGTGTTTCGTTCTCTCAGCGACTTTATTCATTAAATCTGAAGCAGCCCCAGCCAGAAAGTCCATTTTAGCTGCACCAGAGAACTGGCTCTGAGCATGCTTGCTCATAGCTTCGCTAAAATCTATAGAAACAGCTCCAACGAAGCGTGAAACATAACCAGTGGATTTCAAAACATTTTTGACTGGCTGAGGCATGAAAGGTAAGTAAGATAAAATCATTCCTGTTGAGCCGATTAAACCTTTTAGCGGTCCACCAACAGCAAATGCCTTAGATTCATCAGCATGCTCAGGTTTGTAACCATCAATAAGTCCAAATTTACTTAAACCCTTAATATAATCCCCAACTTGCTCTAAATTCTTTTTTATTCCTTCCGAAAAAGAGCTATATTCTTTGATATTGTTCTGCTGCCTTGTCGCAAGGGCTAAATTATATCCACTTGGTCCAAGCCTCGTCCCAAATTGAAGCTCCCTTGGCACCATGAACATTAAAGCATCTGCTAGTTTAAAAACAGCATAGGTTATATCTTTCTCTTTTAAACCAGCAAGAAAACCTTGTAGACCAGTCATCACCAAATTTGTATTTGTCGCCACAGTACCAGTTTTACCTAGAACAGGCATCGCAAATTCCCCAAGGGAGCCAGCATTCGCAGCCAAGCTACCTTTATTGCCAACTTCAACTAACTGTTGAATTACACCCCCATATTTTTCCTGAATAGCGGAACTATTCTTTTCTAAATAATCTAAAGATTTATCCACCAAACTCCAAACCCCTTTAGAAGGAGTTGGAATATTAGTAGTTGAAGTTGAAGGAGTAGGAGTAAAAGAAATATTAGCTGCTTGATTTCTAGCTTTTAAATCACCTCCAGCTGGTGTAGCCTTTATAGTTTTCTCAGCACCACCCAGCTTTCCACCGTCAACAGGAAGCTCCGCCGCAGCCTTGGCCGCAGAAGACGTTGTATTAGCTGGCGTAGCCGTTAAAGCCCGCATCAGCAATAGCTCCGAATATATTTCATGGATACTAGTTCTAAATTATTAGAAATTTAATATAAGATTAATTATAAACAAAAGGTTAAGGAATGTCCAGCTTTCGCCAAATATATTAATACATTTTCATGTTTATCAGAGCGTTAATACGGAAGTGATGAAAAGAGGTTTAAATTTCAGCCTATTTTTCCATCAAAACCGCGTAATCTTAAAAGAAATAAATCTGGATTCTCAACAATTCGAGGTATTTTCTCTATACTCGTATCGTAATACATCTTTTTAAGCTCCTGCTTCGCTATAACTGTTCTTAAGATAATCGCTGCCCATAAAACCACGCGACAGTTTTCATTAATCGTATTATCAGTATCTACGTTAAAAAAATCATAGAGATGCCCGATTCGATATTCTACAGCCTTCACGCTGATACCTAAAATGGCAGCCGTAGATTTTAAAGACAGCCCTATAACTAAAAGCTTTAAAGTGTCCATAATTTTAGAATTAAAATGTGAAATATCCAGACTGCTCACGGGGCTCTTCAGTGTCATTAAATCATGAAAATAAAGATGAGCAAGCAGCCTAGTTCGCAAATTATGCAGATCAGCCCTCGCCTCGCATAAAACCGCCATTTGAGTAATATGATGCTCTATAGCCTTAATACCGACCGCACATTCTAAAGCCATATTATTATTACTATAACCAAGAGCGAGTAATTCTAGAACAGTTAGCCTAACTGGGGTAAACTGTTTAGCAAGTTCTGCGTCTAAATGAGCTTCGTAGTAAAAATCCGACATCCTTAGACATCAATTTCTTTAATATTACGCATATCTTTTAAAAGCTGCTCTGCATGCTCCGCAGGCTTAACCTTAACGTAATGCTTGATAATCTTCCCCTCTTTATTAATAAGGAAAGAATCTCTCTGAATACCCATATATTTTTTACCATACATAGATTTCTCGACCCAGACACCATAATCTAAGACCATTTTTTTATCTACATCTGCAAGTAAAGGAAAATTTAATTCATGCTTAGCTTTAAATTTCTGATGAGATTCGACAGAGTCACAGCTTACGCCGATAACCTCGAGGTTTAAACTTTTGAGTTCAGTGAGAGTATCTCTAAATGAGCAGGCTTGAGTGGTACAGCCAGGAGTAAGATCTTTAGGATAAAAATAAAGTAAAAGATATTTACCTGAAAAATCTTTTAGACTGAGTTCACTGCCTGAATCATCAAAAAGCACAAAGTCTGGAGCCTGCTTAGGAGTAAAATTACTAGTTTTATCTTTTAAAGCCATAAGAGAATCTTAGCAAAAAATAAATAAATAAAATTTTTACAAAAAAGACTAGTTAATTTAGTGGATATGGGTATAAAGATAATATAGATTTTAAATCACCAAGGGGGATAAAGATGCTAAGTGTAAATTCAGGTGATGCAGCGAGCTTTTTAATTTCTGCTATGAATTCTACAAATTCTTCACTAGTAAAGAATTTACAGAGTTTAGCGACTGGAAGTCGCATTAATCGTGCAGGCGATGATGTGGCTGGGCAGAGCATTATGCAAGGTCTTAGCACCCAGAGTAGAGGTTACAGCCAAGCAAACGAGAATATCGGCGATGGAATTTCCATGCTTGACACTAGCGACGCTGCCCTCGGCAGTATTCAAGAGGATTTACAAAGGGTAAGAGAATTAACAGTACAAGGTCAAAATGGCACCTTATCTTCTCAAGAAAAAGATGCAATACAGAGTGAAATTAATGCACGAGTAGAAAACATCAATAATATATCTAAAAATTCTACATTTAATGGTGTTAATCTTCTAAAACCAAGTTCAGATATCAGCGTTCAATCTGCTGCTAGCGATGGTGATCAAACCACCATTATACAGGCAGCGGATACCGTTAACGATACAGGTGTCAATATAGATGTCGCAGCAACTACTGGAGGTTCCATCGGAGCGAATAGTAGCTTTGCGTTATCAGATCTTAACGTCGGGGGTAGTCTAGGAAGCTACAGCGGCAATACTACAGCTACAGCTAGCCCTCTGAGTGGCTTAGACCAGATGATAGACAATGTATCACGTATGAGAAGTGAGTTAGGGGCTAGTCGTAATTCTCTAGATAGCACTATGGATTATAACGATAACTACAATACCAGCCTTCAGGCAGCTAAATCACAGATCGGAGATGCTGATGTAGGGAGCGTAGTCTCTCGGTTAATGTCAGACAGAACTGTCTTGCAGATGCAAGCAAAAGCTTTCGGCATGGTTAGTAATTCTCAACAAACAGCCTTAAATTTAATCACTGGGACTGGCGGACGCTAAAACCAGTACAGGTAACAATTTTCCACACACCCACACACACCGAAACACTCTAAATGGAAACGTTTAGAGTGTTTTTTAATTCTAACGCCATCTTCATAAAAACCTCATCCCAATTATCATCTTCGCTCTGCCTAAATAAAGTCAAGGATGAATACCAAGGCGTTTTATCTGTTTCTAGTAACCAACGCCATTCTGGTATTTTTTTTAAAGCAAGCCAAGTTTTTATATTTAGCGTCCCCGCCAAATGAGCGATAGAAGTATCTGAGGTGATAACTAAATCACACAATTGCATTATCGCAGCCGTATCTAAAAAATCCATACTCTGTGAAATTTCTTCCTGAGAATGAATAAATTTATTTCTAAATAAACAATGATCAAGCTGCTCACTGCCAGCTAATTTCTGCAAAGAAATAAATTCTATATCTGCTAATTTAGCTAAGACTGCTAAAGATTCTAAAGGAAAGGATCTTCCTCTTGAATTACGCTTTTCCTGTTCAGGATTACCTTGCCAAGCTAAAGCTATTCTAAACTTCGAACTAGAGCCAAGAGTGGCTTTCCAGTATTTCTGACGCTCTAACGGCACAGGCAACGGTGTCGGTGAAGGGATATTCAGTAAATCAGTTTTAAAAAGACGAGGTAAACTCATCAATGGAAACCAACGTGTGTTAGATAAATCTAAATCAGCATAATTCTCTGCGCTGTATATCAATATTTCGGGATCTAAATCTTCAAATAATTTTTTCAGTGGCTTCTGCAACCACAAAGCCACCTTCATTCCTTTGTTTTTTAGATTCGAGAGATAGCGCGAGAACTGAATCGTATCCCCCAAACCCTGTTCGTAAACCAAAAGAAGTGTTCCACTAAATAAAAAATCCTCATCCCATTTTTCAATATTTAATGGTGGAGAAACCAGATTCGGTTCTGCAAGGAAACGGTATTCATATTCATTCCACCCTCTCTCAAATTGACCCAACAATAACATAGCCATAGCTAAGTTAATACGCGCATTATAATGATTAGGCTCGTGCAACAAAGCTTCTTCATAATGAGATACGGCTTCTGCAAAATTTCCCAAGCTTACTAAACTATTTCCAAGATTATAATGGGCTTGAAAAAAGCTTTTATTAAGCCTAATAGCTTGACGATAAAAATCAACTGCCTCTTTATGCTTTTTTTCATTCTGCAAAATATTCCCTAAATTATAATAAGCATCAGGTGAATCAGGATCAGTAAGTAGAACCCTTTTCAGCAAAGCACTAGCTTCTTCTGTGCGTCCAGAATCTGAACAGATCGCAGCTAAATTTACTAAAACTAAAGTGCCTGGATTAGGCTCCTGAAGCAGATAACGATATGCTTTCTCTGCCAGAGCTAAATCACCAGCGAGGTGAATCTGCAATACTTGAGCTAAATCTAAAGCCATAGGTACTGAATCATTACTCCAATACCTAGACAATACATAACTAATTTCAGCTGACTATATTTCGCAAAGAGCCATCCAAATAATTTAGAATAATTTATTTAAAATAGACTATAGAATCTATACTAAACAGCCGATACAAAAACTTGTCAGTAATAAAATTCCTTTCTTACGACAGATTAGTTACAATTCAAGCCAGTAGCCAAAAGCCACTGGCTTGTTTTTTTTGCATTTCATCAAAAGAT